>NZ_VPCH01000003.1:0-148728 GCF_013418285.1 Acinetobacter sp. YH12152 | reverse complement strand
CCGAACTAAAAATCTATAATCAGGAAATCAATAAAAGAAGAATTGGAATTGAGCATGTATTTGGCAGTTTGAAAACCTTCAAAATTCTTGCTGAGCGATATCGCAATCGAGGCAAAAGACTAGCATTAAGATTCAATCTAATTGCTGGAATTTATAACTTGGAGCTGAGTGAAAAATGACTTATGAAAGAAATCTATTCTAAATTCATATTCCCGCAATTTATTTTAAGCTTTAATGCCAATGAAAATTATTATATAAAAATAACTATTTTAATAATGATGAAGAGTTATTTTCATTAAAATCTAGCAAAGCAGAAGTTAATTTTTTAAAACAATTATCAAAATTTTCAAAAAGTTTTAACATCTTGTTTGAAATTTCATCAATGTCTTGAACGTCATCAATTTTAATAGTGTTACCTTTTAAAAACTTGGAGTATTTTTTACCAACATCAGTAGCATTTTTTTGAAATGAAATTTGATGAAGTTTTTCATTTTCTGCAACATGTTTTATTAAATTAATTAGATTTAATCTATCTTTGTAATTACTTAAAGGGCCTACTTCCGCAAATAAACGAAGTTTTCCTGACGTGTTTTCATCATGATTGATTTCAATCCAACATGTAACTGGATAAGTTAACCACCATTTTTCACAACCTCGCCAATTATACTTTTCCGCACCTAAAGCATTAAACCATTCTGTGGGTAAAAAACAAAAAAGACTGCTATTGCTCCAAAATTTTGAAATTTTTATTTTATTCTTAATTGTAAGATGATTTTTATCTTCCCAATTTTCACCCATTAATTCATCTAATGCTAGATTGAATTCATTAGATGTTCCATGTTGCCAAATAAAATCAAAAATTTTATGATGTTGTCTATAAATCGATTTAGCTAGTTTTTCCATTTCTTTAGCTTTTTCGCTCATACCCGCTGCTTCTTTTATAGTTTCAATATAGTGTTCAATAAAAATTTTAACTTGATATGATATTGATGAATTCTCAATATCTATAATTCTTGGTAAAATTTCGCATATACTATCGTAACCAATAGTGGCATAAGAAAGATCTTCAGGTTGTTCATCATATAATGTTAAAAATATACCTTTAATTTTGATATTGGGGAAGTCATCTCTATAAATATATTCAATTTTATCTATATATTTTTTTAATTGTCCATTATGTTGTTTTGATTTGAATTTATTTTCAAGGACTATAGCAAAATTATTTTTTGTAGAAAGTATTAAAATATCAATATTATTCCATTCTCGCTTTATTTCAATATCGCGTAAGTCAGCTTGGATAATATCTATTGAGGATAATCCACCTTTGACATATTCCCCTTGTAATGCTTTTGCAAGGAAAGATTTTAAAAAACGGTCTCCTAGACCATGTGTTTCTGAAGGATCTAATAACCATGCTAAGATATTAGAATGTCTAATTTCTTGGTTAGACATTCTCATAACTTCAATGGGGTTGAAACGGTTTAAGTAGGCTTGAATTTGGTCTAGCGAGCTATTGTTTACTAATAGTTTTTCAAAATCATCGTAATTGATGTTTAAAGTTGTATGTGACATAAATCCTGCTTAAATTTTTTTTTACCTAAATTTGTGAAATTAAAAATTAAAATAGGTAATTTCCCGACACCTTCACATAATTCTGCGCTGAATAAGGCAAGAACGCTTTTTCTTTATCGGTCAGTGGGCGAACTTTCTTAACGGGACTGCCCACATATAAATAACCACTTTCTAGAACTTTATTGGGTGGAACAAGTGAACCAGCACCAATCATCACATCATCTTCAACAATTACATCATCTAAAATAATCGTACCTATACCGACTAAAACACGATTACCAATGGTACAACCGTGTAATTTCACATGATGACCAATTGTCACATCTTCACCAATAATCAGTGGAGAACCCTCAGGTTTATCGGCTTTTTTATGACTCACATGCAACATTGAGTGATCTTGCACATTAGAGTTTTTACCAATACGAATATGGTTTACATCACCACGAATCACAGCAAATGGCCAAACCGAAACATTTTCAGCCAATACAACATCGCCAATCAAGACTGACATTTCATCGATATAGCAAGAGTCAGCAATACGTGGAACAGTGTCTAAATAAGGGCGAATGTTTTGGCTCATAGGAAAGTCATCTACAGGTTTTTAGGCAGTATAAAATAAAAAAGCACCTAGACCGAAATCTAGATGCTTTCACTTTAGTCTTAATATCGATTTTTCATCAAATTTAGAATAAGTTACTAAAGAATTGTTTGATGTGATCAATCATTTTTGCAAAGAAACCAGCTTCTTCGACATTTTGTAGAGCTACAAGTGGTTTTTCAGCAATGACTTTGCCATTAAGCGTTGCAACGTATTTACCAACCACTTGACCTTGTTTTAAAGGAGCAGTCAATTTAGGTTGAACAACCAATTGAGTTTTAATGGCGTTCGCTTCGCCTTTAGGCATCGTCACGTTAAAGTTTTCAGCTAGACCTACTTGAACTTCATTGTCTTTACCGTACCAAACTTTTGCTTTTGCAAGCACTTGTTTAGCAGGTTGAACTTTTACAGTTTCAAAGTTTGCATAACCCCAAGCTAAAATTTCACGTGTTTGAGATGCACGTTCGTTCATGCTTGGCGCACCAAAGATCACTGAAATTAAACGTAAAGGACCACGTTTAGCTGAAGTCGTTAAGCAGTAGCCAGCTTCTTCAGTATGACCAGTTTTTAAACCATCTACACTTGGGTCAGTATAAAGCAGGGCATTACGGTTGCCTTGCTTAATGCCATTGAACGTAAATTCTTTTTCAGAGTAGATCGGATAGTATTTTGAACTGTCATGAATGATATGTTGCGCAAGAGTCGCCATATCTTTGGCAGTCGAGAAATGACCTTCAGCTGGCATACCTGTCGCATTGATGAATTGAGTATTCACCATGCCAATACGTTTCGCTTCTTGGTTCATCATGTGGGCAAAGGTGCCTTCATTGCCAGCAATATGTTCTGCCATAGCTTTAGAAGCATCGTTACCCGACTGAATGATAATGCCACGTAACATTTCTAATGCAGTTGCAGTACCGTTGAGCGGAACGTACATACATGACTCAGTGCTGCTGCCGCGACACCAAGCCGACTCATTCATACGTACTTTTTCATTTTCAGTTAGTTCACCGCTTAATAACTTTTGCTCAATGATGTAACTGGTCATCATTTTTGTCATTGAAGCAGGAGCTAATTTTTCGTTTTCATTTTTAGAAGCAAGGATTTGCCCTGTCTCATAGTCCATCAGCACATAAGATTTATTATTTAATTCAGGTGGTGCAGAAAGGACAGTTGCCGCGAATGAAAAACTAGGTGCAAGTAGTAATGCGGCAAGGGCGGTTTTTCGGGTCATTCTGGGTGGTTCCAATAACTTAGGTATAAGCACAAAGAGCCTAGCATTTTAGGACAAAGCTAGGCGGACTGCTATGGGGTGCAAGCGCTTATTTTAAAAGTATTGTAACCAATTGGTATTATTTGCTGTAAGCAGTCAATTCTTTGCAAATCGTACCATTTTTCTTATCGCCAGCTTTCTTCGCATCAGACTGCGCTTCTTTTAAAGCGTCTTTAAAACTTTTTTGTTTGCTGAGCTGTTGTAAGGCATTTACAGGGTTCTTTTCATTCGGCATATATTCTTTGGCTAATTTTGCATAACCCGCTTCAAACTTCGGCTGATCTTTGTCATTCACCAGTTTTGGACAAACTTCAGAAAGTACATAAATAGCTGCAAGTTCTTGACTGGTCACTTGAGGTGTAGGAGTCACTTCAATTTTTTCATCTGCGGCATGTGCAGACATGGTGGTGAACGCAAAAGCAGAAAGACTAAGGGCACAAAGAGATTTTACAAAGGAGTTTTTCATTTAAATAACCTAAAAGATATCAAATAGCTAAAATTTATTTGCTTAGCTTAATCGTATTTCTGGTAGAGATCAGTAGAAAATTGTATTGAAGCTGTTTAAAAATCAATACATTGTGAAAGAAAAAAGGATGAGGCTATAAGGCTTCATCCTTTTTTTGGCAGGTTTGATGCAATAAGGACTAACCTATTTAGAGGACGTCCAAAGCTGAATGATCAATTAACCTTCATAACTTAAAACGTCATCACAAACTGATTTTTGCTCAGCTTTATCAGTTTCTTTAGCAGCTTGACGCGCTTCTTCAAGAACTGATTTATATTCGCTGTCAGACTGTAGTTTTTCTAATGTCATTGATTTATCAGAATAATCAGCAAGATATGTTTTAGTGAGTGCTTGAATGTTGGCATCAAATTTTGCATTTTGACCAATAATCGCAGGGCATACTTCTAACATGACTTGTGCAGATGCAATGTCTTCTTTTACGATGGTATTGGCTTCTTCTTGAGTGAAGTCATTGTCTGCGACCACAGTTTGAGTCATGCAAGCTGCTAGAGCAAAGCCCAATAAACCACGAAGTGCTACGGTTTTATTCATTTTGTACACACACATTTATGCTGGATGTTGAAATGTAAATATATATAATTATTCATATATTTCAATAAAATGTTCTTGCGAGTCATTTTTAATTTTTTAGTAATGGAAATTTAGTTGTGAATATTTTAATTGCCAATGATGATGGCGTTTTTGCTCCCGGTATCCAAGCTTTAGCACATGCATTGCGTCCTCTCGGTCGTGTGGTGATTGTTGCACCTGAAAGTGAACGCAGTGGTTTTTCAAGTGCACTGACTTTAGATCGACCATTACGACCTGTCGAAATTGCACCAAATATGTGGGCGGTAAATGGCACACCTGCGGACTGTGTGTATTTATCAATGAATGGTCTGTTCGATTTTGAATTTGATTTGGTGGTGAGTGGGATCAATAGCGGCGCAAATCTGGGTGATGATGTGCTGTATTCAGGGACGGTCGGTGCCGCATTTGAAGGTCGTCTAATGAAACAACCTGCGCTAGCCGTGTCTTTGGCTGGGCCGAATGTGCGTAGTTATAACAACCCTGAAGATTATGCCGTAGCTGCACAATGGGTGCATGACTTTATTGCCAATGGCTTACCTGCGCTACCTGCACGACATATTTTTAATATCAATATTCCAGATGTCGCTGAACTTCAAGGCACTAAAGTGACCTATCAAGGGCGACGTTTACAGTCCAAACCGATTACCAGTCATGTAGACCCGCGTGGTCGTCAAGTCTATTGGATTGGCTTGGCAGGTGAGGCTGTGGCAGAGCCTAAAAAAGGCTTAACGCATATCGAATCAGACTTCTTTGCAGTTGCAAATGGTTATGTCAGTGTAACGCCTATACAAATGGATGCTACAAACTATGAGATTTTGAATAACTTGCACTCAGAGTTATCTAAATCTTAAGTATTAATGTTATAACTTTGTGAAAATGGTTATGCCGCAACTTTTTTAGAGTGGATTTTTGCTAATCTTAGCCCATTCATAATGACTATATTTGAATTATTAGTGAGGAAGATGATGTCCCTGGTGTCACAATATCGCGTTATTGCCGCTCCTGCAGCATTATTTAAGACCCTTGTTTTATCTGCTGCGGTTGTTACGACTTTGGTCATGACTGGCTGTGCGTCAAAACCACAAATTAATAATGCGACCCGTTATGCGACTGCTCCGGATTATTATACAGTTCGTTCGGGAGATACTTTAAGTGGCATTGCCGCTCGCTATGGTTTGAGCTATGTCAGCATTGCAGAAATGAACGATATTGCGCAGCCTTATCGCATCTATGTTGGACAATCCATTCGCCTTAAAAATAGTGGCTCTCGTCGTACGACGTCTACACAAGCCATGACTCAAGCGGCACCAATTCAACGCCAAACGATTGCAATGCCAACGCAAACAGCGCCCGTGACTCAAGCTTCAACCACACCATCGACAGTGACGCGAACTACAGTTCCAACGCCTGTGGTCAGTTCTTCAAGTTTACGTTGGGTGAGTCCAGTATCGCGTCCTACGGTATTACAAGGCTATAACTTAGCATCGAATGTGAAAGGAACACGTTACGCAGGTAATACAGGTGATCCTATTTTTGCAGCAGCTGATGGTCAAGTGGTCTATGCCGCCGATGGTCTTAAAGAGTACGGCAATTTAATTTTGGTGAAGCATATTAATGGCTATATCACTGCATATGCACATAACAGTAAAATGAATGTCAAAAGTGGCGATACTGTGAAAGCAGGGCAGCAAATTGGTGAGATGGGTTCATCGGGTACCAACCGCACGATGCTTGAGTTCCAAGTGCGTTTAGATGGTAAACCAATCAATCCAACTTCAGTTTTACCAAATAATTAAATATATAATGCAAAAGCAAAATATCCCCGTATAATACAATGAGTTGCTTTTATCGAAAGATGAAGCTTCTCATAAGTTTATGAGGGAAATTTATGTTAGATCAACTTCGAGCAATGGGTGTCTTTGCTTGCGTTGTGGAAAAAAATTCGTTTAGCGGTGCTGCTCGTGAGTTAGGTATTACCACGAGTGCCGTGAGTCAGCAAATCCGCTCACTAGAGCAGGATATGGAAGTCATTCTTTTACATCGTTCAACACGTAAGTTAAGTTTGACAGAAGCTGGACAAGCTTTTTTTCATAGTTGCCAAGAGATGCTATCTGCCGCAGAGCGCGGCAAAATTCGTATCAATGAACTTCGTGACGACTTAGTCGGTGAATTACGTATTGCATCAACACCAGAAATTTGTGCGAATCATGTGATTCCTGCATTGTCACATTGGATGTCGGCACATCGTGGTTTATCCGTTCATCTAGAAGCAGATAATCAATATATCGACTTAATTGATGGACGCATTGATATTGCGCTACGAATGAGTTCAAAAATTGATGATCAACAGTTTCATGTGGTGCCATTGGCACATGTTGAACAAGTTCTCGTTGCTGCACCAAGCTATATCAACCAAACCAGTTTAATTACACGACCAGAAGATTTACAAAATCATGATATGGTTCAAATAAATTTGGTTAAAAACTTTCAGCATTTTGCATTTGAAAATGCAGTGACGAAAGAGCAGGTTGCATTGGATGTGCATTCCCGATTTACAACAAATAATGTATTTGCTGCAAAAGCAATGTGCCAACAAGGACATGGCATTGCAAGAATATTATATCTAGATACGCAAAAAGACTTATTAAACGGTTCTCTTGTTGAAGTTTTACCAGAATGGCGCTTACCATCATTTACTCTATATGCGGTGATGTCTAAACGTGATCAACAGCCTACTAAAATTCATCGTTGCCTAGATGCATTAAAATTGTATTTCAGTCAATTACCAGGCGGACGTGTATACCAAGAAGCCTCATAAAAACAAAAAAGGTTTAAAAAGATATAAAAAAAGCCGCAATCAGCGGCTTTTTTACTTTCGGCACAAATTACGCTAGAAAGTTTTTCACCATTTTAACAATGCGTTCAATCAAGATATCCGCTTGTTCTTTATTGATATTCAGCGTAGGCAATAAACGAATCACTGAGCCTGCTGTTACGTTAATAATCAAGTGATGCTCATCACGAGCAATATTCACAAGTTCGCCACATGCTTTTGGTAATTCAATACCGACCATCAAACCAAAACCACGAACAGTCACGTTTTGCTCTGAAAGTTGCTCTGTGAATTGCTCAACAAGATACGCCCCCATATTTGCAGCATTTTCAACAAGGTTTTCTTTTTGAATGGTATCAATCACGGTATAAACCACACGTGAACCTAATGCTGTACCGCTATAAGTTGAACCGTGGTTACCCGCTGTTAAAACGCCAACACCACGACCTTGAGTCATGACTGCGCCGATAGGGAAGCCATTACCCAGACCTTTAGCTGTAGTTAGCACATCAGGAACAATATTAGTGTGTTGATACGCAAAGTATTTACCTGTACGACCATTACCTGTTTGCACTTCATCAAGCATCATTAACCAGTTGTGCTGATTACAGATTTGACGAATTTCTTCTAGGTAGCTAAAACCCTGAGGTGCAGTATTTACACCACCTTCACCTTGGATCGGCTCAACCAAAATCGCTACGATGTCAGGGTGGTGAATCGCCGCTTCCTCAATCGCTTCGATATCACCGAAAGGTACACGGATAAAACCTTCAACCAATGGGCCAAAGCCTTCTTGAACTTTTTTGTTACCTGTTGCAGATAAGGTTGCCATGGTACGACCATGGAAAGAATGATCAGCAACGATAATTTTTGGTGTTGCGACACCTTGCATATGACCAAATTTACGTGCAATTTTGATTGCACCTTCATTTGATTCTGCACCACTATTTGAGAAGAAAACTTCTTCCATACCCGCAACTTCTGCTAATTTTTGCGCAGCAGCCGTTTGCCAAGGCACTTCAAATAAGTTACTGGTGTGAATGAGGGTCGCTGCCTGTTCAGCAATTGCTGCTGTAATTGCAGGATGTGAGTGACCTAAACCACAAACAGCGATCCCTGTCAGTGCGTCTAAGTATTCTGTGCCATCTGCAGTATACAGGTGAGCACCTTGACCTCGGACAAAGCTGATCGGTTGGCGGCCAAAGACTGGCATCAAGTGCGATGGTTGATCAGTTTGTACTGGGGCAAGGGTAATGTTATTCATGACTAACTCTAATTTGTCAGGTGATTGAAATAATATAGAGGAGACGCCATATATATATGAGCATCAAGAGGTCTATATAAGCAAAATATGACCCACTTGAAAAGCTGAAATGTAAATAAAACGTGAAATATTGCTTTAGTCATATTGTTTTACTCAGTTTTGGGTATAATGCGAAGCAGATTTATTGAGGATATATCAATGACTGAACAAGCACGCGATACAGAAGCGTTAATTCGTGACCAAATTGCTAAACACGCAGTTCTACTTTACATGAAAGGCACCCCACAGTTTCCACAGTGTGGTTTCTCTGCGCGTGCAGTAGAAGCGCTCAGTCAAATTGGTCGTCCGTTTGCTTATGTAAATATTCTTGAAAATCAAGATATTCGCGCAACTCTTCCACAAATTGCAAACTGGCCGACTTTCCCACAATTATGGATCAATGGTGAGTTGATCGGTGGTAGTGACATTATGCTTGATATGTTCCAAAAAGGTGAATTACAACCTTTAGTTGAACAATATAGCCCAGCTCCGGAAGCTTAATTGGATATGTATTTGATGATTTTAATCATTGGATACAGATAAAAAATAGCGCCTTTAAGGCGCTTTTTTTATGACTTAATTATCTAAAAAGTCTAGGGTTATGCGTTTTTCCACCATTTCAAAGGCATTTAAAGTGCAATGAATGGTGGAAAAATCAACAAATGAATAATCTAATCGAAGATTTCTGACGGATCATCTTCAGTCAGACTTTCTTCAACAACTTTCTCATTTTTAGCAGTACTGTCTTGAGCTTCAGACTTCTTTGTCTTTTTATCTTTTGCCTTTTTAGACTTCTTCTTTTTTTTCTTTTTCTTTGGCTCTTCTTCCTCAAACTCAGCGCCATCTTCAATCGCTTGCCAGTACTCAAGTTGCTCCATGACAGCAGCATAGATTGAGCCTTTGCTATAACGACCTTTTTTATCAAGAGTACCTACTGGGCGCGCCATCAAAATTTCTAAAGCTTGGTCAATGGTATCAATGGCATGAATATGGAATTGACCTTGTTGCACAGCTTCAATCACATCTTTGCGTAACATCAAGTGCTGCATATTTTGGCGTGGAATAATCACACCTTGCTTGCCTGTTAGCCCTTGTAATTTACATGCATCATAGAAGCCTTCAATCTTGGCATTTACACCACCAATCGGTTGAACTTGACCCAATTGGTTCATTGAGCCAGTGATTGCCCATGATTGATCGATCGGTAATTGGCTAATAGCGGAAATAAGAGCTGAAAGCTCTGCAACAGTTGCGCTGTCGCCATCTACTTGGCCATAGCTTTGCTCAAAGGCAAGGGCAGCAGAGAAATGTAAAATTTGTTCACGACCAAAGTGTGCCTTTAAGAAACTCGACATCAGCAGGACGCCTTTGGCATGTAAAGAACCACCGAGTTCTACACTACGCTCGATATCTAAAATATCGCCGCCACCTTGATAAACCGAAGCCGTTAAACGTGACGGTAAACCAAATTCAACATCTGCATATTGAATCACAGAGAGGGCGTTAATCTGCCCGAATCGATGACCTTTGGTTTCGATTAACTGTGTACCGCGAGTGAGATCTTGCCAATATAATTCACGTAAGTAGCCTAGACGGTATTTACGATGATCAAGAGCGGTGTTGATATGTGTTTCTGTCACCATTTTATCGCCAGCAAGTGCTGCATGATGATGTGCTTCACGAATCAAATCACCTAAGGTGAGGGCATGTAATGACAAAGAGCTTTGATCTTCAGCTTGACGACTTGAATCAGTTAACAGTGCAGCAAGTGCTGTACGTTCAAACGGCAGAAGTTTGTCTGTTTGCACATAGTCAGCAATCAGCTGCATATATGCCTGCTCATTAATGTCATTACGTTGTAATGTATCGGTAAAATCGGCACGAATTTTAAAGACACTGCCCAGCTCAGGTTCGAGTTCTAAAATATCGTAATAAATATCAGGTTCAGCAAGCAGGATCACTTTGATATTTAAATCAATAGCTTCAGGCTCAATCGAAATACTGCCTGTCAATGTAAGCATATGTTCAAGTGAAGACAGCTTTAAATGTCCTGACTTTAATGCACGTTTTAGACCTTGCCATGCATAAGGCTGCTCTAAAAGTTGTTCAGCTTCCAAGATGAGGAAACCACCATTGGCCTTATGCAACGCACCGGGACGGATTAAGGTAAAGTCTGTGGTGATGGTACCGTTTTGAGTCAGTTGTTCAACATGGCCTAGCAAATTGTAATGGGTTGGGAAATCTTCAAAAATAACTGGCGCACCAGCATTAGGTTTATGTGTGGCGATGATGTTTGCTTGGTAGCGAGAGGGCACGCGGTTAAATTGGCCAGGTGTAAAGTCATCTTCTTCTTGCTCAAGTACAAACTCAACATTTTGAATGATGTCATCTGCATATTGCTTCAGATAATCTTCTAAGCCTTCAACCATGCTGAATTTATTTTGAATCACATCAATACGCGGCATCACAACTTGTTTAGCAATTTCACGGTTCAAAACTTGAACTTTATCGCGAGCATCATCTTCAAGATCACCAAGATGCAGACCAAGACGTTCGAGTTTTTTATCCATATAACGGACGTTTGACGCAATTTCAGCTCGTTGTTTACTGCTTAATGCATTGATATCTTCTTTCGACATTTCTTGGTATTTGTTATCAACCAAATGAACAGGAACGAAGCAATGATCATCATCCTGAGAAATCAGTTTAAGATCAAGTTCTTCACCTTCTCGGGTTAATTCAACTAAGGCAAGATGTTGTTCATCACCGGCGTGTTGGCGAATCATTTCAATGCGATTGTGATAGGTTTCTGCGGTAAAGCGACGTTCAAGCTGTTTTAATGTGGTTTGCCAACTTTGATGTAATAACGCTTGGAACTTTGTCGCTTGACCAGAAGGAAGTTTTAGCGCAATCGGTTCACGCGGAAACTTAAAATTATTGACATAGACCCAGTCTGAAGGCGTTGGCATATTTTTAGCGTGTTGTTGTAATAAGCGCTTAATCATGGTGCGCTTACCTAAGCCTGCGGTACCTACAGCAAAAATGTTATAGCCTGAATAGGGTAATGCAATGCCAGCTTCGACCGAAGCACGGGCACGATCTTGTCCTAAAAAGTCATTGAGTGGTTTGATCCGCTTGGTAGATGTCGGTATTTTTTTAAGCTCAGGCGTATGCGTCAGCTGAATTGGCTGCAACTGGGTTTTAGTTAAAGTATTTTGTATTTCGGGTTGATCAAAAGCGCTCTTTAGTGTCGTTACTGTTTCTGCTAAGTTTTTTGTGTTGGTTTCATTAATGGTGGTTGATAAAGAAGAGTGAATTTGTTCAAGTCGCTGGGTCACTGTTGAATCCAAAAAACTAAAGAATAGAGATATGTAATTAAGGTATACAGGTTTAATGCCAAAGATCAAGCAACAGCATGCGAAATATCGATAAAATAAAACAATGATTTCATAAATGTTGTTGAAACCGTTGTCATTAAGCGCTTGAATAGCAACATTCGATTTTGACAAAAATAACTGAGTCATGACAACACAAGCTTCAGGATGGAAATCTGCTTTTACTGCATTTTTAGACCGACGTGCGCTGATTATGCTTTTTCTTGGCTTTTCGGCCGGTATTCCAATTTTACTGATCTTTTCCAGTTTATCGCTTTGGTTAGGTGAAGCAGGGATTGATAAAAGTGCAGTGACTTTTTTTAGTTGGGCAGCGCTTGGCTATTCGTTTAAGTTTGTTTGGGCGCCATTAATAGATGAGTTACCTGTGCCATTTTTAACTAAGCAACTCGGACGTCGCCGTGCATGGTTGTTGATCGCTCAGGTTCTCATTATCTGTGCAATTTGTATCATGGCATTTTCAGATCCTGCTTTAGGGCAAAGCTATATTTACCAAATGGCTGCTGGAGCCGTATTACTTGGTTTTTCTGCCGCAACGCAAGACATTGTGATTGATGCGTATCGTATTGAGTTGGCAGAAACTGAAATGCAAACCGTTTTAGCTTCGACCTATAATGCAGGTTATCGTATCGGCATGATCGTGGCAGGTGCAGGGGCGTTATTTTTGGCGGCATATTTAGGCACGGCCAAAGGTAACTATATTTATGAAGCTTGGAAATATACTTACCTTGCAATGGCTGCTGTGATGGTTATCGGTATTATCACAACTTTATCGATACGTGAGCCGCAAGTTGACCGTGTACAAAAGCATTATAAACGGACCGACTATTATCGTTTAGTCGCTGTATTCTTTGCTGCGGTGGTTGCCTTTGTCTTGAGTTATATCTATTCAGGTGTAGCGGTTGAAAGCTTGAAAGAGCAGTGGCAAATTTCAGACTCATTCGCCTTGTTCTGTTTAGAGGCTGTGCGTTTTATTGGTTCAGCTGTGGTTGCTTTTGGTGTCGGTTCTGTTTTAGTGAAATCGGGTGCTGTAAATAAGCAGATGGCATTTGAAACTTGGGTTAATCCAGTTGCAGATTTCTTTAAGCGTTATGGTCTAAAACTGGCTTTAGTACTGTTGTTACTTATTGGCTTTTACCGTATTTCCGATATTATCGCCGGCGTCATTTCCAATGTGTTTTATCAAGATTTAAACTTCACCAAAGAGCAGATTGCCGAAGCTGTAAAAGTCTATGGTGTGATTTTTAGCTTGGTTGGTGGCTTCCTTGGTGGTTTGCTTGCGCAGCGTATGAACATTATGAAATTGATGTTTGTCGGTGCGATATTAGCAAGTTCAACAAACTTGATTTTTATCGGTCTGGTCAAATCAGGTCAGCCATTGAGCGATGTCACTGTCAATGTAGCAGGGCAGCAATATACCGCGACGCCAGATGATACGGGTGCTTGGGCAGTTCAAATTCCAAAAGCAGTCTTGGCTGCAGATCAGAATATTAAAGTCAGTGCGGATTATCAGTCTAAGAATCAACATCCAGTACAGGTGAGTTTGCCGTATCTGAATAATGCTTTTTCAAACGCAGCAATGATGTTGCTGCCAGTGACTTCAGATAACACGATTTCAGCTCAAGAGACTGCAAATAGTATCGTGGTCCGTGGACAATACTTGGCTGGCGCGTTAAAAGAAAATCAAAAAATTCAAATTATTCTGGATGCTAAACCATTCGACGCAAAGCTTGATAAAACTGGTGTATTTAGTGCTGCAATTCCAGGACAAGCGCTCGAAACAGCAAAGCAAAAAACATTAACGGCTCAACTGCTAGAAAATGATGTAGTGAAAAAGAGTGTCGATTTAGCATATCAAGTGAATACATCAGCCAATATGGCGGGTGTACTTGGTGTTGATATTCAACCGATTAATTTGGCAAGTGCTGAACAGAATGTGGACATCAAAGGAAAGGTTATTAAGCCTTATAGTTCGCTTTGGTTATATTTCGCGATTATTGTTGATAACTTGGCTTCTGGTCTTGCAGGCGCGGCGTTTATCGCATTTTTATCGAGTTTAACCAGTGTTTCTTTCACAGCCGTTCAATATGCCATCTTTAGTTCATTAATGACTTTAACCCCTAAAATTTTAGGCGGTTACTCAGGTACGATTGTGACCAATATCGGTTATCCAAACTTTTTCTTGATGACAACTCTAATTGGTATTCCGATTTTAATTTTAGTGGTTTGGGTTGCCAAACTATTGAGAGAACATGAACAGAAATCTAGTTTATAATTCAATTTAACTTAAAAAAAGCCTATTCAGTTTGAGTGGGCTTTTTTATTCTAAGCTGTTGAATAGCCTAAGCAGGTCTACGGTTTTGGACAAGGATATTTGAAATAAGGCGGTATATGTGCTCTAGACTTAAATTGAACTTTGCATGTTAAATCCCTATAGTATTCAAACATAATGATAGATTTAGGAAACTCGATTATGCGCATGCTGCATACCATGTTACGTGTAGGCAATTTAGAGCGTTCATTGGCGTTCTATACTGAAGTACTCGGTATGACTTTGCTTCGTAAGCGTGATTATGAAGAAGGTCGTTTTACTTTGGCATTTGTGGGCTATGGTGATGAAGAAAATCATACCGTACTCGAGTTAACACATAACTGGGATACGGAGAGTTATGAATTGGGTAACGCTTATGGGCATATTGCTATTGCAGTAGATGATGCCTACAAGGCTTGTGAAGAAATTAAAGCACGTGGCGGAAACGTGGTACGTGAAGCAGGACCAATGAAAGGTGGTGTGACCGTCATTGCCTTTGTTGAAGATCCAGATGGCTATAAAATTGAGTTGATCCAACAAGACTCAAATGCACGAAATAATTAATCTGCAATTATTCATTTAAAGTCATATGTAATGCTGAATATTCTTATTTATAAATTTTTTTGCGTTGAGCTCACTATCAACGTTTAAAATAACGAATATATCGGAGAAAAGCTGGCTTTATTTATATGGCCCAGTAAGATGAAATTTACTCAATGGTAAATTTAGCTTATTGGGCATTTTTTTTGCCGATGAGCTTTAAAGGGAAATTTGTACAGGATGTTGTTATGCTGAAAATGTTGGCTTTGGATCGTTTTACCATTCTACTTTTTGTAATGGTCATACTTGCGACTTTTTTGCCTGTTAGTGGTCAAGCTGCAGAAATCTTTGGCTATATTACCACGGCTGCAATTGCCATTTTATTTTTTCTCCATGGTGCAAAGTTATCTCGTGAGGCTGTGGTTGAAGGCATAATGCATTGGAAGTTACATGCTTTAGTTTTTGCTTTTACCTTTGCATTATTTCCATTATTGGGTTTAATGGCGAAACCAATCCTCGTGCCGATGTTAGGGCAAGAGTTGTATTGGGGCTTTTTGTTTATGTGTTTTTTACCTTCGACAGTACAGTCTTCTATTGCATTTACTTCGGTAGCGCAGGGTAATGTTGCTGGCGCAGTCTGTAGTGCATCATTTTCAAATATTATTGGGATGTTTATTACCCCAGTGATGGTGGCCTATTTTATTCTTGGTCAGTCACAACATAACTACGATCCGACAGCATCTATTATTCAAATTACGCTGTTATTACTGATTCCCTTCATTTTAGGGCAGCTCCTCCGTCCTTGGGTGTTTCCTTATATGAAGAAAATGCCAAAAATCGTGAAGGTATTTGATCAGGGCTCAATTTTGATGGTGGTCTATGGTGCATTCAGTAGTGCGGTGGTGGCAGGGCTTTGGCATCAAGTGAGTGGTATGACTTTATTCCTGTTGATTGTGGCGTGCTCTGTCTTGTTAACGATCATTATGTTATTGGCGCTATATGTACCACGTTGGTTGGGCTTTAGCCGAGCTGATCAAAAGACGATTTTCTTTTGTGGCTCTAAAAAAACCTTGGCGAGTGGCGTGCCCATGGCACAAATTTTATTTATTGGGCAGCCGATGGGGATGATAGTTTTACCGATTATGATCTTTCACCAAATTCAGTTGATGGTCTGTGGTGTGATTGCCAACCTTTGGGCAAAACAAAGCCGTGGGCAAGAATAAGGGCGAGATGAGTACGTCCATTTAAAATACCTTAATATAGATGAAAAGAAAAAAATCATGAAAATTAAACAAGGCTTCTTCATTTTATTCTTGGGTCTGAACACAGTCGTTCATGCCCAAGAGGATTTATCCGTAAATAGTAACCGTGATGTCATTGAAAAAATGCCGCTCATCAGCCTGCAGCCCATGTTGGATTTTTGTCGTGATCGACAACCACAGATGAATACGGAATTAGATCAGGCTTATCAAACTGCAAAGCTTAAATTAATTGCTGCGGTTCAGGCTGTCCGTTTTAATGGTGTAGAGCCATTAAAGGCAAAAGATGTTGATCAGCCCGTCGATGCACAATTTAAACAGCAGCTTCAAAGTATGTTAGAGGGCATGAGCAGATCATTACAGTCAGTAAATGCAGCGACGTTTTGTCCTGCATTTATTGAAAAATTAGACCATTTTGATCAAGCCCAATTTCAGCGTACAGTCGAATTACAATATCAGAAATATTTAGAGCAAGCTCAACCTAAAGAGTAGAGCGATTCAGCCTTGAATATCTATTTATTAACATTAAAAAATCAGCTATAATTTGCCTCAACTTGTTGTGCTTAGCTCTGACGGTATCCGTCTCGGTGGGCCAAAAGAATGGTCTGTTATGGTGTTGGTCTGCTTTTTTAAGCCTTCCTTGTAGTGATGCAAGAGTGATCAATTGCGATGACAGCTAAACCTTCTTAAATCTTAGGAGTAATCGACGATGCGCGCCGATATTCACCCAAAATATGAAACTTTAGTTGCTACATGTTCATGCGGTAACGTAATTGAAACTCGTTCAGCTCTTGGTAAAGAAACTATTTACCTAGACGTATGTTCTGCTTGCCACCCATTCTACACTGGTAAACAGAAAAGCGTTGACACTGGCGGTCGTATCGACAAATTCAAACAACGTTTTGCTGGTATGTCACGTTCTATCAAACGTTAATATCCAAAACGAAAAAACGGGCTTTATGCCCGTTTTTTTTTGTGCCGATAAAAAGATAAACCTTAAATCGGCAATGTTCAGAACCTTATTGGTCCTGAACATCGATGAGATGGTCGAGTTTCTTCTGGAAATAATCACCTTGAATAAAACGAGCTTCTACATTCCAAGCATTGGCAAACAGTGTCATGTCATTTAATTCACGTAGCATGATTTCAACAGTTTTGATTTCATGATAAGTGGTAATTTTTTCTTGCAGCTCTTGGCATGACTTGTCGTTTGCAAGCATTTGGGTCAAGCTTGAATCTAGTGTTAAGCAGTGAACATCCATTTGACGTAATAATGATTCACTAAACATCGAATGACCAAAATTACGTAAAGCCAGTTCGGCACCATTTTTACGAAGTTCAACAAATGCTTTTTGAGCGGCATCAATATTGAGCTGAATGTCTTCTTCTGCAAATTGTAAAATCAGTGGATTCTTCAATTTACTACGAATAATCGTAATGAGTTTTGAAATAAACTCAGGGAAGGTGCGGTCGTTATATAGCACTTCCTTGTTCAGGTTAACGATTAATTTCGCTTCAGGGAACTGAGTAATAAAGTTGTGTAGCTGTTTACACGATTCAACCAAGATCCAACGATCCAATTTAATGGATAGCTCTGAGTCTTCAGCCAATTCACGTAGTTGGGCGATATCTTTCCATTTATTTTCAAAAATAAAGCCGCTGGTTACTTCATAAGTATAAAGATGTGAATCTTCTTTATCATACAGTTGCTGATATTTAAGATGAATTTCACCGCGTTCTAAGCAGTTGCGAAGAGCCTTGATAACAGGAGCTTCATCACTAACGACAATCGGTGCGATTTGCGCTTCTGGTGTACCAAAATCCAAACTTGGTATGTCAATTTCTAATGGAATCGTTAAATCGATTTCAGGTGCTTGTTGGTTGGTTGGTAGCGCAGTATTAAAGGCTTTCGCAATAAAGGTATCAAAATGTGCTTCATCACGAATATCGCTGTCTAAAACACTGTATCCTATGCGTAAATTTAATGGATAAGTTTCATTGTTTACACTGAGTAATTGAGGTTTGCTCAGGGTATTAAGACCAATCAATTTAGACTCAAGTTTGAGCTGATTATCCGCTTGGAATAAGGCAACGATTGCACCATTATCTAAACCAAATAATGGAGCATGAGTCTGATCTTTCAAGAAGTCTTTAATATTGGTGAAATAGCTCTTATAAGTATTCCAATCTTTTTGAAAAATCGCATCTGAGCAAGAAGCCAATGTAAATAGCACTAATGCATTTACATTGGCAGGTTGTTGGCCGATGGTACGGTTGAGTTGTTGAAAAGCTTTTGGTTTTTGTGGGCTGGCTTCAACTGGCGCGTTGCTAACAGCATTGCTGTTTTGACTACCAATTTCAATTGCGAGCTGTAAAGCATCTTCTTCAGCCGCGGCAATAAAGTCGAGTTTTAGTGGGTTTTGCCCAGCCACTGCGATATTTTGTGAAACGAGATCAAAACGTCCTAAATCGAGCTGCCCTTGGCTAATTTTTTTAAAGCGTTGTTTAAAGTCGTTGAGGTCAGTAGGTTGTAATAGATCGAGTAAAGGCAGACCAATTACATCATCTTCATTTTTTAGACCAAACAAAGTGAGATATTCAGCATTGGCTTGAATGTGAATGCCTTCTTGAATCACGGCAACCGCTTTACGACTATCTTCAACTAAAGACTGGGTTTGGATTTGAGCTGTTTCGAGCTCTTCCATTAAATGTTGCTGCGATTGTTGTAGGCGACTAAAGGATAAAGCACGGATTAAACCAAAATAGAAACTCTCAGGTTCAGCAATATCGACAATGTCATAAATCCCTTTTTTGACTAAACTTGCATATTGTTCTGCTTGATAGTCTTCGGGTTTAAGTAAAATAATCGGTAAATTCGGTTGGCTCGATAGTTGAACTAAACTTAAAGCTTGTTCATATTTTAAATCATAAGCACGTCCAAAAATGATCAAGTCCCAATTGAGATTCAGCTGTTTTTCGAAATTTTGTAAATCATCAAGTAATATGGCATGAACTTGATGTTCGCTGTCTGTCAATAAATCACGTATCTGGTTAAAACGTATTTGATTATCATCAATAATGAGTAATCGAGTTTCCGTACGTTTTAGTTTTTTGGATAGTAATGGATTTCTCACTTTAATGCTTCCCATAAGTCGTTATTTTTGATCTCATTGCTCTGTTTCGCAATATAGTCTTTAACGACATTTTCTTGCTCTTCATTCAATAATTCATATTCAAAGCGAATAAAGCTTTGTGTCACCAACTGCGCTTTGGTGAGATAGACTTTGATGTCTTCTTTGCCTAAGCGAAGGTGGATCGTTTGTTTCTCTCGGAAGAGATTTGCCCCAGGTAAAATTAAGGTCGTAGACACTTGATCAAGTTGTGTGGTCTGTACCAATAAAGCAGGTTGATGATTTGTTGTATTGCGGTCGGTACGAATATGGGCTGAACATGGATACAAATCTTGAGCCAGTACTTCGAGACCCAATTCCAAACTTTTTTCAGTCGATTGTTTGATCCAACGAACAACACCGCCACGCCATTGGCTTTGAGCATTTTCTTGGATCAAAATAAATTCACCGGTTTTTAAATTGGCTGGGGTAGGGCCAGTCCATTTAATGCGATAACCATTCACACTAATATCTAATACGTCAGCGGTATGAATCTGTTTTGCTTCACGATCTAGCGCTTTCGCATTAGTCATGCCTGTTGGCATATTTGAATCATGCGAATTGACAAAAGAGGCTTCATTGTGGAATTGATAATTGCCTTCCAAATCTAAAGTTTCGTGGAAGTTTTTACCTTTAGAGAGATAGAAATGCGCCACCATTAAGCTAAAGCAAATATTAATTTGCGCAGAATATTCATAACGTTCATGACGACGTTCAGTGTTGTTGGTCAAAATATTATGAATATGGAAATATAGCGCTGGAGTTAAAAATAACTTTTCATTTTTAGATAAATAATTGGCATTTCTAGTTTGCGTTTCGGTCAAATGATCGAGCAAGTTTTGCGTTGAAATGTATACATTGGCTTGATAAGACCGATCTTGTTTTGAGTTATAAATCGGTGGATGATCTTTTTTAGTATCCACAATATAGCGAGAAAGCGTGGTTTCTTTGGGTAGAATTTGAACCAATTTTGCCCAGTCAAAACTACATAAATACAAACCTTGGATTTCAGCAGGGCGAATCTGATGATTATTGAAAATATCTAACAAGATTAATTGTGCATAAGCTTGAGCAATATTTGCAATTTGATGTTGAGTACCCAGTAACTGATTGACATTACTTTGGTAGAAATTGTGTTCAATGGCGCATTCAATCAGTTGATGTGCTGCAATCCATTGACCTGCAGTCGGGGTGGCATACAACATATGTTGTTGATACAACAACAATGTCAGTTGTTGCAGCGCATAGTAAATTGACGCAATTCGAGCGGTTTGTAAGCTTTTTTTATGGCCGAATGAAAAGATCGAAAATTTTTGTTGATTAAGCTGCTGATTACATCGCTTGGCAATATCAATATAGATTTTGGCAAAGTGACTGCGTAAAAGCATAGCCAATTCGATAATTTGGTCATTACGATCCGTGGTAATGAGGCTTTGATTGGTAAAATGTTTTTCTAAGCTCGTGAGCACACTTTCCATAGTCGGATGTAAAATTTGAACCAAATCAAAACGTAACATCTCTTGGCATTTCAGCTCGGAGATTTCAAGTAAGGCATTGAATAAAGCTTTAGATGAGGTACCCAATTGTAAAATTGAAATACCGTTCAACCACTCTTGCAGACCTTTAGCATTGGTCGGACAAAAGCTTAATTTATCCAGCTTTAATTCAGTCGGATTGTAAAACGTATCTGAAGTATGCGTGGTCATCTTTATTATTTAACTCAAAAAGTTGAAGCCCCAAAAAGCGGTGTCTTGTTTTTTTCGCCCGCTATTTCCCGTACAAGTTTAGGAACCAAATAACCAGGTAGGTTCTCTAAAACTTTTTTATAAATTAAATCAATATCCTGAGCTGGTGTATCAAAATGATGAGCACCTTTTACTTTATCCAGAACATGCAAATAATATGGCATTACACCTGCGTCGAATAAGCGGTAACTTAAATCGACCAACACTTCTGCAGAATCATTAACCCCTTTTAATAAGACTGCTTGGTTCAGCACGGTGATTCCTTGTTTGACAAGCTGTTGAAGCTGGCTGCACGTGAAGTCATCTAGCTCTGATGGATGATTTGAGTGTACCACTAGAATAATGCGTAGCCTACTGTTTTTTAAAATAGAAACCAGCTCTTCATCGACACGGTTGGGGATTACGATAGGAACTCGTGAATGAATTCTCAAAAATTTAATTTGTGGCAAAGTCGATAAACGTTCAATCCACACTTGAAGTTTACGATTTGATAGTGTGAGCGGGTCTCCACCACTTAAAATCACTTCATTAATATCGGGTTGTTGTTTGATATATTGTTTAATGTTTGTCCAATCGTCATTTTTAGGCAGGTTTTCTTGGTAGGGAAAATGCCGGCGGAAACAATAACGGCAATGGACCGCGCAGGCACCGGTTAAAGTCAGTAAAAAACGAGACTTGTACTTATGTAATACCCCTGGCTGTTGGTTGGCTTGTTCTTCACCTAATGGGTCGGTGACAAAACCGGCGTGTTCTTCAAGTTCCAAATGATGCGGTAGAACTTGGAGTAAAAGCGGATCAAGCGGATTACCTTTTTGCATTTTTTCGACAAAAGCGCGCGGCACACGTAGGCGAAACTCATCTGCTGCGAACTGAGCACCAGATAATAACTGATCATGCGAAAGTTCTAATACATCGAGTAATTCTTGAGGATTTGTAATCAAATCACTCAATTGGGTTTGCCAGTTTTGCTCTTGAAATAAATAGTTTATCATGCCGATTGTTTAAAAAATGCAGAAAGGTGAGTAGGGAATATTGCTGAAATTAATGCGTCGAACTTTTAAGTGTAAGCTGAAATAATTCCGATAAAGCTCACAACGGATGAAGCCTACGAAACATTTATTAAGTTTCAGTAAACAGCAATTTTACCTGTTTGTGGGCATTGTATAAACAAAGTTCTTTAATGTCTGAGTGTAAGTTAAGCAGCTTGACCCCTTTAATGGGGATTTTTTCGTTGCGACATGGTGCATTGGTCATTTAGAATACGCAATATCACATTAATGTGCATGTGGCAGCCAATGTTACAGTCAGTACTTGCTAAATGACATGTTACAGCCCATAGCATCTATAGATTAAAGTTAGTAAGTTTGGAGTGAGCCAGTCATGGCCTATTATTCTACGAATGATTTCAAGTCAGGCCTTAAGGTCATGCTTGACGGTAACCCATGTTCAATCATGGAAAACGAATACGTAAAACCAGGTAAAGGCCAAGCTTTTAACCGCGTAAAATTACGTAACCTTAAAACTGGTAAAGTTTTAGAAAAAACTTTCAAATCTGGTGATTCACTAGAAGCTGCTGACATCCAAGAAGTTGAAATGAACTACTTGTATAACGATGGTGAAATGTGGAACTTCATGGATCCAGAATCTTTCGAACAAATCGCTGCTGATAAAGTTGCTATGGGCGACGCGGCTAAATGGTTGAAAGATGATTCAAATGAACTTTGCACAATCATGCTTTGGAATGGTGTTCCTTTAACTGTGAGCGCGCCAAACTTCGTTGTATTAAAAATCGTTGAAACTGATCCAGGTGTGCGTGGTGATACTTCAGGCGGCGGCGGTAAACCTGCTAAGCTTGAAACTGGTGCAGTTGTACGTGTTCCATTATTCGTACAGCAAGAAGAAAGCGTTCGTGTAGACACCCGTACTGGTGACTATTTAGAACGTGCATAATGGTTTAAAAATAGACTATTATCGAAAGGGATGAAGTGATTCATCCCTTTTTTTATACCTATTGGTTTAAATTTTTATGCCAAAGTATTAGATGAAAAAGCCCATAACAGGAGTAGAGTTTCAAGGGAAGAAACAGCAGTACCTCGAACAAGAAAAATCAAGCTGATTTATTTCAACATTTATGAGGGATTGAGATGGAAACCATTCAACCGAAGTCAGGAATGGCTTCAAAGATTATCTGGCTGTTTGTAGCCATTCTAGGTGCCGTTTCATTCGGCATACTAGCACTCAGTCGAGGCGAGCATGTCAATGCAGTTTGGCTGATCCTTGCAGCAATCTGTGTGTATAGCATTGCATATCGTTTTTATAGTTTATTTATTGCCAATAAAGTCTTTGAACTGAATGAGCGACGTTTAACGCCTGCCCATCGCTTAGCTGACGGTTTGGATTATGTGCCGACCAATAAAAGCGTTCTATTTGGTCACCACTTTGCTGCGATTGCAGGTGCAGGTCCTTTAGTCGGACCGATCCTTGCTGCGCAAATGGGTTATTTGCCGGGAACAATTTGGCTCTTGGTGGGTGTTGTTCTCGCCGGTGCGGTTCAAGACTTTTTAGTCTTATTCATCTCGACTCGTCGTGATGGTCGTTCACTCGGTGAAATGGCAAAACAAGAACTGGGTTCTTTTGCCGGAATCATCGTGATGCTTGGTGCACTTGGCGTGATGATCATCATTCTTGCGGTACTTGCTTTGGTTGTTGTAAAAGCGTTGACCAACAGTCCGTGGGGTGTTTTCAGTATCGCGGCCACTGTACCGATTGCGATTTTCATGGGTATCTACATGCGATTTATCCGTCCGGGTAAAATTGCAGAAGTGTCGATCATTGGTTTTGTACTGATGATGGCAGGGATTATCTATGGTGGTGACATTGCACAGCACCCATACTGGGGTCCATTCTTTACACTTTCAGGGACTGAACTAACTTGGTGGTTGATTGGTTATGGTTTCGTGGCATCAGTATTACCTGTTTGGTTACTGCTTGCACCACGTGATTACCTATCGACCTTCTTGAAAATTGGTGTTATTGCAGGTTTGGCAATCGGGATCATGTTTGCATTGCCTGAAATGAAAATGCCAGCGGTGACGCATTTTATTGATGGTACAGGTCCTGTATTTGCAGGCTCAATGTTCCCATTCTTGTTTATTACCATTGCCTGTGGTGCAATTTCAGGTTTCCATGCGCTCGTTTCTTCAGGAACGACACCGAAGCTTGTGAATAATGAAAAAGATATTCGCATGATCGGTTATGGCGGCATGTTGATGGAATCTTTTGTTGCGATCATGGCTTTGGTCTGTGCAACGATTCTTGAGCCTGGTGTGTATTTTGCGATTAATGCGCCAGCAGCTGTGATTGGTACAACGGTTGAGTCCGCTGCAGAAGCAGTTCGTACATTAGGCTTCGTGGTAACACCTGAAGCATTGACCTTACTTGCACAAGAAGTGGGTGAAAATTCGATTCTGTCTCGTACAGGTGGTGCGCCGACATTTGCGATTGGTATGGCTCACATTATTACGGAAATTTTCAATAACCGTTCAATGATGGCGTTCTGGTATCACTTCGCGATTTTATTTGAAGCACTTTTCATTTTAACAGCTGTGGATGCAGGTACTCGCGCATGTCGTTTCATGGTGCAAGATACAGTGGGTATCGTGGTTCCTGCGGTTAAAAACTCTCATAATTTCTTCGGAAATCTGTTGGGTACAGCGGTGGCTGTCGCAGGTTGGGGCTTCTTCGTTTACCAAGGTGTGGTTGACCCACTTGGTGGTATTAATAGCTTATGGCCGCTATTTGGTATTGGTAACCAAATTCTCGCTGCGATGGCTTTGATCTTGGGTACAGTGATTTTATTCAAGATGAAAAAACAAAAGTATGTTTGGGTGACGATTATCCCAACAGTATTCTTGTTTATCACTTCTATGACCGCTGGTTGGCAGAAGATTTTCCACGAAAATCCAAAGATTGGTTTCTTGGCTCAGGCAGATCGTTTTAACGCAGCAATTGCGAAAAATGAATTGTTGGCACCTGCAAAAACCATGGCTGAAATGCATACGGTTGCATTGTCGAATCAAATCAATGCTGGTCTTTGTGCATTCTTTATGATCGTGGCATTTGTGATGTTATTTGCAGCGATTGGTGTGGTGCGTCGTGCTTTGGCAAATCCAAATCCATCGGTGAATGAAGCAGAAGCGATTTACCGTGACCCAGCTGAAATTAATCCGTCGAATTCAGCACATTAATAGGGGAATATGAATGAACCTGAAGTTTGCAAAAAGTGGAAAAACGGTGATTTATAAAATCATTAAAATGACCATTATGTCGCAGAAGGATCTAATTCTGAACCCGAAAAATTGGTCACGTATTGCGACGTTGTGGCAACGTTTACAGCAAAGCTTCCGCCTGATGGTGGGTGTGCCAGATTACCAAAACTATTTGGAACATATGGCAAAACATCATCCTGATTTGGAAGCGATGGATGCAAAAACATTTTATCGTCACTGTGTAGATGCACGTTATCCATCAGCTGGTGGTGACATGAAGAAGTGTCCTTGCTAATGCTTTGACTTGTGCTAAAAATCCAATAAAAAAAGCGTTCTTCGGGACGCTTTTTTTTTGCTGAATTGTGATCAGTCGAAGCGAAAACAACGCTTTTGTATACCCAATAAATATCAAGCGTATGTATTTAAAGTATTGAACTAGGTATAGATTGGAGATAAACACTGTATTTTTAAATAAAACCCTGTATGTTAGTCATTCATTTAACTTTTTTATTGGGGAATAAAAGGTGTTTTGGGTATCAGAGAAAAGCCAACAAAATAATACATCAACGCTTTTAAGTGAGCAGAGCCTTGCGCCTTTTTACCCGAAAATAAATACATTCCTCGAACAAATTAACCAAATTATTTTGGATAAAAATCAGCAAACCAAATTGGCTTTAGCTTGTCTATTGGCAGGCGGGCATGTGCTATTTGAAGACTTACCTGGTTTAGGAAAAACGACATTATCTAGCGCCTTGTCACATTTGGCGGGATTAAAGTTTCAACGGATTCAATTTACCAATGACATGCTGGCCAGCGATGTGATTGGGGTAAATATGTTTAATCAAAAAGAACATCATTTTGAGTTTAAATCTGGGCCGATTTTTACCCAAATTTTATTGGCAGATGAAATCAACCGTTGTAGTCCAAAGACCCAAAGTGCTTTATTGGAAGCGATGGAAGAGGGCTATGTGAC
Organism: Acinetobacter sp. YH12152; assembly: GCF_013418285.1. Taxonomy (NCBI): domain Bacteria; kingdom Pseudomonadati; phylum Pseudomonadota; class Gammaproteobacteria; order Moraxellales; family Moraxellaceae; genus Acinetobacter; species Acinetobacter sp. YH12152. Next base: position 122,395 of record NZ_VPCH01000003.1, on the reverse strand, counting down.
GGTCGACGGTGTGCGATATGCTTTGCCTCAACCATTTTGGGTGATTGCGACACAAAACCCTTTATTTCAAAGTGGTACTTATGCCTTACCTGAGTCCCAGTTGGACCGGTTTTTAATGCGTTTGTCTTTAGGTTATCCATCGCGTCAGGCAGAGAAATTATTGCTCCAACAAACTTCACGCCATGATCTGATTGCGGCATTAGCACATATCTTTAATGAAGCAGAAATTTTACAACTACAAGGGTTTGTCGAGCAGATACATCTGAGTGATCGTTTAATGGATTACATTTTGGATCTTGCTGCTGAGACACGTAAGGGGAGACATGGTCTTTCTACTCGTGGTGTTTTAGCCTTAAAGAAAGCTGCGCAAGCCTATGCGCTGATTGAGCAGCGAAATTATGTGAATCCTGACGATGTACAAGCCGTTTTTACAGCTGTGGTATCTCATCGAATTGGGTTGTCAGATCTTGAAGCCTTTAAGCTTTTAGAACAAGTTTCGATCCAATAAAGGAGTTGAACCTTGGCTTCAATGTGGCAGCAATGGATTGAACGTCGATTTAAAATCGATCAGCACAAGCAGCTGACTCAAAAAGATGTCTTGATCTTTATCTATCAGCAAGGCTACTTGTATTTGGTATTAATTTTCATCACTTTTATTGCAGGTGTGAATTATGCCAATAATTTGATTTTAGGCTTTTGCTTTTTAATTAGCGCCGTATTGTGTATTAGTTTCTATATTACTTTTAAACAGCTTCATGCGTTGCAGATTCAAATAAATGTTGTTGATATCCCGCAAGCTGGGGAATTACTTTCGGTCGAAATTTATTTTAAACAAGAGGTTGAACAGGCGCGATATTTGTGGATTAAAACAGAAAATCAGCTACATAAATTACTGTTCAATACGCAACAGCAATGCTTTCAATTAAATTTTACAACCAGCCAACGCGGTGTTTTTCAGATTCCGCCAATACAAATTTATAGTGTTTATCCTTTTGGTTTAGTTCGGGCCTGGACGTATTTGTACGTACAGCAACCAGCGTGGGTTGCACCTCAAGCCAGTTTGCATTCCGTTGAAAATAAGCAACAACAGCAAAATTTTGAACCTGATCTTGATGAATTTCGCGAATTACGGAGTTTTCAGACGGGGGATTCACTTCATGCGGTGTCTTGGAAACAAGCAGCACGAGGACAAGGCTTATATGTGAAAGTCTTTGAACAATATGAAGATCTAAAGAAATTGGAGATTCATTATCACTATATGCCAGCTCAAAGTCATGAAGAAAAACTTAGTCTTATGATGGGTTTGGTCGAGCAGGCTGAGCAAAATCACGATCAATATGCACTGTATTTACCTAATGCTGAGTTAGCATCAGGCACTGGAGCACTGCATTTTTCCGAAGCTAAACGGTTATTGGCGCAGGCTTAAGAGATGATTGAAAATACCATACGCCGCTCAATATTACTCACTTTAGCCTTGGTGCTCATTGCACAAATGCTTTATATCCCTGTGGCGACATCATTAGTATTTTTAGTCATTTGGCTTATTTTATTACTCAATACCCGCGCCAGTAAAAAACCATTTTCTAAAATTTTAACTTATGTGCTGACATTGACAGCATTATTTAGCATTTATATAAGCCATAAAACCTTTATTGGTGTTGATGCAGGGGTTGCAGTACTCAGTACATTTTTATTTGCTAAATCTTTAGAAACAAAAACACGTCGTGATGTAATTATTTTATATAACTTTGCGATGTTTGTGATTGCCAGTAGTTTTTTGTTTAGCCAGTCTTTTGCCATGGCATTGGTTATTTTATTGGCGTTGTTGAGCTGTTTTATTGGGTTGTACCGTTTACAGACCGTTGGTTTTAGCCAAGACTCAAGCGGTGAAATACAGGCGATTAAACAAGATATTGGGCATGTGGGAAAATTTATTGGCTTAGCTGTTCCATTTTTTATTTTACTGTTTCTCTTTTTTCCACGCCTGCCACCGCTATGGCACATTCCTATTCCTGAAAATAAAGCCACAACAGGGATAAGTGATAGCATGTCTCCGGGCGATATTGCTGAGTTATCACAGTCGAGTAGTTTGGCTTTTCGTATAATTGGAGATATTCAGGCCTTGCCACCACGTACAGAGCTGTATTGGCGGGCGATGGCATTAGATGAATATGATGGTTCTAAATGGACCAGTCATTTTTTTAACCAGAACGTTATACAGCTGAATCCAGCCGAGTTAAAACCCAAGCGGACATTGAATTATCAATATTTGGCTGCCGACCCAAGTGTGATGTGGATTATGTCGTTGGAGCAATCCGTTCCCAATGAAGCACGTTTTGCATTAGGTCAAGATGGTCGAATTACACCCTACCGATTAACAGCACGCACGGAGCCGATTCAACTGAAATGGTTAGGACGTGCAGAGCCGCCACAAATAAAAAATGTGGCTTTGCTTGAAAAATTAAATACTCGTTATGTTGAACACTTGGATGTTCAATCACAACAATTGGCCCAAACATTATGGCAGCGAAGTCATCAAAATCCCGAGCGTTATATTGCCGAAGTTTTGCAATGGTATAAACAAAATCGCTTTGCATATACCTTAAGCCCAGGTGTATTGGGGCAAAATCGGATAGATGATTTTTTATTCGGATCAAGACAGGGCTTTTGCGAACATTTTGCTTCGAGCTTTGCAATGTTGATGCGCTATGTTGGTGTTCCATCGCGTATTGTCGTGGGATATCAAGGTGGTCAATTAGCACCAGATGGAAAAAGTTGGGAAGTTCGTCAACTTGATGCACATGCGTGGACAGAGGTTTATATCAATCAACATTGGCGTCGTATTGATCCGACGGCCATGATCGCACCGCAGCGTATCGATGGGGGGATGCAGGATTATATGGAACAAGATCGGACAATTTTGGGGAGCCAGCAGTCGACTTGGGCCTATCAACAATTTTCGATGTTGAAAAAAGTCCGTGTATGGAGTGATTATGCGAGTTACCAATGGCAAAGCAAAGTGGTGGGTTATAATGCTGAATCACAGCAACAATGGTTTAAAAAGCTCGGGGTAAATTCTGCTTATGCAGGTGGGTTACTTCTTATTTTGAGTATTGGTGGCATTGTAGCATTATATTTTATATGGATTTTGTGGAAAAAAAGAAAAAGCCTAAGCCCTCTTGAAAGAGAAATTGCCAAGTTTGCTAAGAATTTACCCTTGAGCCAGCAAAAAGTGGCTTCAGAAAGTTTTAGGCATTGGTTACAACGTTTGGCTGAAAATATACCTGAACAGGAAAGGGCGGCATTTGAACAAGTTATTACGTTATTTGAGCAGGAAATTTATGTAGGTACCGCGCTAAGTTCTCATGATATTCAATATTTTAAGGCTTTGCTTAAAACTTGTACGCAAAGTTTAAAAAACTCAGAAAAGGGCTTGTCATAAAAAATAAAAATGAATATGATTCTACGCATTCTAGGTTTATAGCTCAGTTGGTTAGAGCGCTACGTTGACATCGTAGAGGTCACCAGTTCGAATCTGGTTAAACCTACCAAATTCAAAAAGCAGAATCAAAATTATTCTGCTTTTTTTTATCTGAAATTATTAGGGTCTGTTGACATTTACTGTTCATAATTAACCCTATAAAGGTAGCCATAAAAATATACAGGCTAAAGCAACAGAACTTTGATAATTCCTTTTGAGCTTGTCATATCGAGTAGCTATTCCTCTAAATTCCTTTAATCTGCAAAACATATTTTCAACTAAATGCCTGATTTTATATAAATACCAGTCCATATGGTCATTGTTCGATTGGCTATTCGTTTTCCTTGGTATATTCGCTTTAGTCCTTGTTTTCCTGATCTGTTCACGCAGTGATTCTGAATCATAGCCTTTATCTGCGCATACCACTTTTGTCTCTTTTAAATCTAATGTTGATATTAAATCATGTGCAACTTTAACATCATGTGTGGTTCCATCGGTAATCATGAAATCAATAGGATTGCCATGTGCATCAACAATCAAATGTATTTTTGAGGAGTTTCCTCCTACACTTTTAGAAATAGATTGATTCGCTATGCCGGCAGAATGTTGATGAGCACGTACATGAGAGCCATCAATAAAAATCCACTCCATATCGGGGCATGAGGCTAGTAATTTGAATAATCTAAGTAACTTACCGCTGCTTGACCAACGATTAAAACGTTTGAAAATAGAGTTTGAATGACCAAAACAAGAAGGAATATCTCGCCACGGACAGCCTGTTCTAATTCTATAGAGAATAGCTTCAATAAAATTGCGTAAATTTGAGTTGTGGTGAATGGATAAATTACGCAGAATAACTTTCAACTTTTGCCAGTGTTGATCTGTCAGCATGGTACGAGGCATAGCGAATAGTAAAATTGGGTTTGGTGATTTGATTTTACTACTTCGCTATTTTTTTAAGCTAAAAGTGTCAACACACCCTAATTAAAGTGTTATTAAGACTATAGTTAAATCAAATCTACTTATATGTAAGGTGTTCTTCGCAATCGTTTTCAATCGTATTTGGCTTGAATAGATTCATATGGATTGAGTCGTAAAATCATCATGAGATGGAATTGGGTGTAAATGCATCTATGTGCAAATACATCAATTTGGATATTGATTGTTTAAGTGATTAAGCCAAACTTCTTTGGCTCATATTTCTGCGTTTATGACTATATAGCAGTGCTTTATACAATGTGTGCTTTAGCGGATTGTTTGAAACAAAAGAGCCGCATTCTATGCGGCTTTTAATTGAGCAAATATATTATGCCGCTTCAGCTTCTAAAATTTCGAAGTCATGGGTAATTTCTACACCACCGTCCATCAGCATTTTACTAGCAGAACAGTATTTTTCAGCAGAAAGTTCAACCGCTTTTGCAACTTGCTTTTCCTTCACGCCATGACCAGTGATTACAAAGTGCAAATGAATTTTAGTGAATACAGCAGGAATAGTGTCGGCACGTTCTGCATTTAATTCACAACGAACATCGGTAATGTCTTGGCGTGCTTTCTTTAAAATCGTCACAATATCGAAAGATGCACAACCACCAAGTCCTGTTAAAATCAGTTCCATTGGGCGCGGACCACGGTTTTCACCGCCATATTCTTGTGATCCATCCATCATAACAGTGTGACCACTTTGAGTTTTTGCTTCAAAAGCAACATTCTCTAGCCAATGAACACTAGTTTGCATTGCAAGTCCCTAAAAAAAGCTATAAATTTACGCAGTACCTGTACACTAACATAAATTGAGTTGATAAGGAATTTCAACTCTTACGTGTGACAAGTTCACTTTAGGTCTTGTGCGATCTATAAATTATCCATATTCGGAAACTGTTAGCATGACTTCAAACTTTTCACAACTTAGCACAGATGCGCTATCTCCGGGGCAGTTACCTGAGTCGGTGAAGGCATTATTAAAACGTGCATATATTAATCGTTACCCAAAACGTACAACAATCATTGATGCGGGCTCAGAATCTAAATCTTTGTATTTAATTCTTAAGGGTTCAGTATCTATCATTTTACGCGAAGATGATGAGCGTGAAATTGTGGTTGCGTACTTAAATGCGGGTGACTTTTTTGGGGAAATGGGTCTATTCGAAGCAAATGCACAGCGTACTGCAGAAGTGCGTACGCGAGATGTATGTGAAATTGCTGAGATTACCTATGAAAACTTTCATGAATTAAGTAAACAATACCCAGACTTAAGTTATGCGGTATTTGCACAGCTTGTACGCCGTCTTAAAAATACGACACGGAAAGTAACTGACCTTGCGTTTATTGACGTGTCAGGTCGAATTGCACGTTGCTTAATTGATTTATCTTCACAACCTGAAGCAATGATTTTGCCGAATGGTCGTCAGATTCGTATTACTCGTCAAGAGATTGGTCGTATCGTGGGTTGTTCCCGTGAAATGGTTGGTCGTGTTCTAAAAACACTTGAAGAGCAAGGCATGATTGAAACTGATGGTAAAGCGATTCTAATTTTTGATGCATCGCTTGAAGATAAAAGTCAATTGGCTTCTGACGAATTTGACGACGAAGAATAATCATTCTTCTAAATAAAAAAAAGCAAACTCAGGGGTTTGCTTTTTTTATGTCTATTCATTTCTCACTATTATATCTGAACAAGCTTTTCTCACATTTTTTGACAAATAAACAGAAAATTATGATTTAAACAAAGCCGATATCTTAGGTAAGCTACTTCGTGACTTATATATTGATATTTAAAATAAAGAGGGAATTTGTGGCATGCAATTTAAACCATTGGCACATAGCGGAATTTTAGTTCCAGAAATTTGTTTAGGCACTATGACGTTTGGTGAACAAAACACCCAAGCAGAAGCTTTCGAGCAACTGGATTATGCTTTAGAGCGTGGTCTTAACTTTTGGGATACTGCAGAAATGTATCCTGTCCCACCGAAACCTGAAACCCAAGGTTCAACTGAAACTATTATTGGTAACTGGATTGCAGCTCGCGGTGGACGTGATAAATTAATCTTAGCTTCAAAAATTGCAGGGCCGTCACAAGGCGGTAGTCATATTCGTGACGGGCAAACTAAATTTATTGCTTCGGAAATTGAGTCTGCACTGGATCATTCTCTTCAGCGCTTACAAACAGATTATCTTGACTTATACCAGTTGCATTGGCCGCAACGTCCAACCAACTTTTTCGGTAAATTGGGTTATGGCAATGCCGAAGCGAACAGTACGCAAACCATTACCAATTTAGAAGAAACATTGGTTGCTTTAAGTTATGAGGTGAAAAAAGGCCGAATTCGTACTATTGGACTCTCCAATGAAACACCATGGGGAACTTTAAAATTCCTACAACTTGCAGAAAAGCATGGTTTAGAAAAAATTGTCAGTGTGCAAAATCCGTATAGTTTATTGAACCGTACTTATGAAATAGGTTTATCTGAAATTGCACACTACGAAGGCGTGGGCTTATTGGCATATTCTCCATTGGCATTTGGTTATCTAACAGGTAAATTCCGTCATGGTGCGCGTCCTGCCAATGCTCGAGTGACACTATTTTCACGCTTTAGCCGCTATTCAAATGCGGAGAGTGAATGGGCAACAGAACAATATGCACAATTGGCAGAACAGCATGGTTTAACGTTGACACAGTTAGCACTAGCATTTATTAAGCAGCAATTTTTTGTCACCAGTACAATTATTGGTGCGACAAATCTAGATCAGTTGAAAGAAAATATTGATGCTTTTGAGGTGAATTTATCAGAAGACATTTTAAAAGGGATTGAAGCTATTCATCGCCAACAGCCAAATCCTGCACCTTAAGCTGAACTTTTTAGTGGATTAAGCAAAAGCCTGCATGTAAATGTGGGCTTTTTTGACATTTGTATTATTTAAGCAAATGGAAAATCATTGAATTTTATTGTCAGAAAGTCAGTTGAGTTGACAAGAAAATTGCCTAAAAATACATATGTATTTAAACAATATAATAAAGTACTAAATTCTTCAATAAATGACTTGAAAAGTATTCTATTTATACCAATATTATAATTGAGATTTATCTTTATCTTAAAATTAACTCATTGAAAAATATTTAAAAATGTATTTGAAATTTTAAATATGACTCCCATATATGCTTCAAGTACAGAATTTGTTGTGAGGAATAACAAGAATGCGATTCGAAAAATTCACAAACCGTTTGCAGCAAGCATTATCCGATGCCCAATCTTTAGCAATGGGGAAAGACCATACAGCCATTGAAGGAATCCATATTCTTTCGACATTGCTTGAAGAGCCTTCGAACCAAAGCTTGTTACAACAGGCAGGTGCTAATCTTCCTGAGTTAAAAACCAAACTTCAGCAAGCCCTACAGGATACCGCCACCATTGCTACGCCGACAGGGGACATCAACCTAAATCCTGAAGCAGTCAAAGCGCTAAATTTAGCCGATAGTTTTGCGCAAAAAGCTGGAGATGAGTTTCTTTCTACAGATTGGGTGATTCTCGGTTTAGCTGAAACGGGTAAAACCAAAACCTTATTAAATAGTGTAGGCGTAACGACAGATAAATTACGTAGTGCAATTGAACAAATACGAGGCGGTGAACAAGTCATGAGTAATAACCACGAAGATCAACGTGATTCACTCAACAAATATACCTTAGACCTCAATGCACGTGCATTAGAAGGTAAGCTAGATCCGGTCATTGGTCGTGACGAAGAGATTCGCCGTACCATTCAGGTTTTATCACGCCGTAGTAAAAACAACCCCGTACTGATTGGTGAGCCGGGTGTGGGTAAAACTGCAATCGTTGAGGGCTTAGCACAGCGTATCGTCAATGGCGAAGTTCCTGAAAGTCTGAAAGGTAAACGTGTACTTTCACTCGACCTTGGTTCATTGCTTGCAGGTGCAAAATACCGTGGTGAATTTGAAGAACGTCTTAAAGCAGTTCTAAAAGATTTGGCCAAATATGATGGCGAGATCATTCTCTTCATTGACGAATTACATACGCTTGTTGGCGCAGGTAAAGGTGATGGTGCAATGGATGCAGGGAATATGCTTAAACCTGCGTTGGCACGTGGCGAACTTCGCTGTGTAGGTGCAACCACCTTAGATGAGTACCGTCAATATATCGAAAAGGATGCGGCATTAGAACGCCGTTTCCAAAAAGTGATTGTTGATGAACCGAGCGTGGAAGACACCATTGCGATTTTACGTGGTCTAAAAGACAAATATGCAACCCATCATGGTGTGCAAATTTTAGACTCTGCGATTATTGCTGCGGCAAAAATGTCGCACCGTTACATCACAGACCGTCAGTTGCCAGATAAAGCCATTGATTTGATTGATGAAGCAGCATCACGAATCAAAATGGAAATTGACTCTAAACCAGAGCCACTTGATCGTTTAGACCGCCGTTTAATTCAGTTAAAAATGCAACTTGAAGCCGTAAAAAAAGATGCGGATTCGGTGTCGAAGGCTGAAGTTGAGCATTTGGAGAAACAAATTGCTGAAGTTCAAAAAGAATATAGCGATTTGGAAGAAGTGTGGATTGCGGAAAAACGTCTGGTTGACGGCACGAATCAGGCTCAAATCGAGCTAGATAAAGCACGTACTGCCTTTGAAAAAGCACAACGTGAAGGTGATTTAGCAGAAGCGAGCCGTTTGCAATATGGCGTTATTCCTGAGTTGCAAAAACGCTTGAATGAAGAAGAAGTCGCCGAGGTGAACGAAGAACCGAAACTGATTCGTACCAAAGTCACAGAAAATGAAATCGCTGAAGTGGTAAGTGCGGCTACAGGTATTCCTGTTGCGAAAATGTTGCAAGGTGAACGTGAAAAACTCTTACATATGGAAGAGTTCTTACATAACCGTGTAGTGGGTCAAGATGAAGCTGTCGTAGCAGTGTCGAATGCGGTGCGTCGTTCTCGTGCAGGATTATCCGATCCAAACCGCCCAAGTGGTTCATTCTTATTCCTTGGGCCTACAGGTGTAGGTAAAACTGAGTTAACCAAAGCGCTAGGTAATTTCTTATTTGACAGTGATGATGCGATTATTCGTATCGACATGTCAGAGTTTATGGAAAAGCATTCGGTGAGCCGTTTAGTAGGTGCGCCTCCGGGCTATGTGGGTTATGAAGAAGGCGGTGTATTAACCGAGGCTGTACGTCGTAAACCTTATAGTGTGGTGTTGTTTGATGAGGTTGAAAAAGCACATCCAGACGTCTTTAACATCTTGCTTCAAGTGTTGGATGATGGTCGACTAACAGACTCACAAGGTCGTGTGATTGATTTCAAAAACACCGTGATCGTGATGACCTCGAACTTAGGTTCAACCGATGTTCGTGAATTAGGTGAAAACCCGTCGAAAGACGAAGTTCGTGCTGTGGTGATGGCTGCTGTCTCGGAACATTTCCGTCCAGAATTTGTGAACCGTATTGATGAGTTGGTGGTTTTCCACTCTTTACAAAAAGCGCAAATTCGTGGCATTGCGGATATTCAGTTGGATCGCTTACGTTCTCGTTTGGCAGATAAAGACATGAGTCTGGCGGTTGAAGATAGTGCCTTTGAATTACTTATCGATGCTGGTTTTGACCCTGTGTATGGCGCACGTCCTCTGAAACGTGCTATCCAACAACAAGTTGAAAATACATTGGCACAGAAAATCTTATCAGGTGCTTTCCAACCGGGCGATACGATTGTCGTTCAAGCGGAAGGAGATCACCTAACTTTTGAAAAGTTAAAACTCAACTAAAAAGCACAAATCTGCTACATCCAGTTGTAAAAACAGAAACCCGGTTTAGGCCGGGTTTTTTAATTTTACGCTTGTCGTAATTTTCGTTTAAATACGTAAAGTTCATTGCATTTCATCATTTTCACCCACTAATATGACGTCCGCACACATCCAACGAGATGACTGTGTTCTGTAAAACAAAAACAATATCGCTCGTTCATCATGAATGAATGGCAACAGGGAATTATGATTATGATGGAATTTAAACTGCTTAGGCAGATCAAAAAAGAACCTTATAGTTTATATAAACCTACTGGTGACATCACTGTTCAAGAACTCAAACGCATGTATGGTATTTATCAAAAGTATTATGCCAATACCCGTTATGAAATTTTTGAACGCGACTTCTTAGAAAAAACCGGTGTTTTTTTTATTATTGAACCGAAAAATAATCAAATTGTCGGATTTTCGACGGTTATGGAACGTGACTTTGTTGTTGATGGTAAAGCCCGACATGCTTTTTTCAGTGGAGATACCATTATTGAGAAAGAGTATTGGGGAAATCGTGCATTAACTAGAGCAATGTTCCGTTATATTATTAGTTTTAAATTTCGTCATCCAAGAACACCTATATATTGGATTTTAATCTCTAAAGGCTTTAAAACTTATCTGCTCTTAGCCAATAACTACTACAGCTACTATCCACACTATGGTGAGAAAAATGCTCATCTCAAAGACTTTGTTGAATCGTACTGTAAAGAATACTTCTCAGAATATTATAACCACGAAACGGGTCTGCTGAATTTTGGCGAAGACTATCAACCACTCAAAGCAGATGTTGCGCCCATCACCCATGAAATGCGCGAAAATAATACCAAGATAGCTTTCTTTGAAGATAAGAACCCAACTTGGGTCGATGGAACAGAACTTCCGTGCATTGGTGAATTACGCTGGAGCGATTTATACCGTTATGTGAATCGATTCTTAACCAAGACCACCAGTGTGAGCAAACATGATAGCAAGTTACGTTATAAATCACGTACATTACATATTGCGATAGGTTCTGACTCGAAGGTGGCCTAATGGGATTGCTTCTCACCACTGCACATCAAGTTTTGAATATTGCCTGCCGCAAAGCGTTTCAACGCTATACACAGCAGGCAAATCAGCTAGAAAATGTGCAACGTAAAAAATTAAGCCATTTTTTAAAGCAGCACATTTCGCAAAATTTAAGCTATGAGCAATTTGCCAAAAAGTATCCGCTTTCTCGTTATAGCAATTGGAAAAGCCAAATTGAACAATCCAGACAAAGTGGCAAAAATAGTTTGGGGCCTGAAAAAATTGTACGGTTTCAACCGACCAGTGGGTCGAGTGAAGCAATTAAATTCATTCCCTATACTCAGGCTTTTTTAGATGAACTGGATGAGGCTATTGGTTTATGGCTGACTAATTTATATCTGACACACCCACAACTTAAAAATTCAACGCATTATTGGTCGGTTTCATGGTTGCCTGAAAGCCAGCGAAAGCTTTTAGAAAATAGTAATTTAAATGATGACAGTGCGCTGCTTAATCTGTCGAAGCGAGTGTTGAGTAAAATTACTCAATCGGTACCGACTGAAATTGCGATGGCAAATTCAGCCGAAGATGCCATGTTTGCAACCGCGGTGTATCTCGTTGCAGATAAGCATTTAGGCATGATTTCGGTATGGAGTCCTACATTTGCTTTGCAATTGTTGGATATCATTCAAGAACATCAAGCTGAAATTGTGCAGGTCTTGAAAACTGGACAATGGCAACGTGAGGGTTTGAGTTTTCTGCAAGTTCCTAAATCTTGTCAACAATGCTATCGTTTACAAGACTTGGATTTGACCCAAGCAACGGCGTGGAAAAAACTGTGGCCTAAACTCAGTCTGGTTTCGAGTTGGGATACAGCGAGCGCAGAGCAGTGGGCAGTACAACTCCAGCAACGAATTGCAGGTGTGGCATTTGAAGGTAAAGGTTTATGGGCAACTGAAGGCGTAGTGACGATTCCATTTGCAGAGCGTTTTACCTTAAGTTATCAGTCACATTTTTATGAATTTATTTTGCAGGACAGCCAAAAAGTGGTGCCATCTTGGCAACTAAAAATAGGCGATATCGTTAGTCCTGTGATCACGACAGGTTCAGGATTAATTCGTTATGTGATTGATGATGAATTAGAAGTCACAGACTTTTATCAGCAAGTGCCATGCTTCAAGTTTTTAGGTCGTAAAATGACGGTTGATTTGGTTGGAGAAAAGCTCGACCACAATGCTGCAGTTAAAGTGCTTGCAGAGTTTAAACAAGCGGATTATTTGCCGATTAGTATCTTGGGTATTGAACAATGTTCGGTTAAAAAACCGCACTATATTTTACTCAGTGAAGGCAATGTAGACAAACAACCATCCGCTCAAACACTAGACCGTTTGCTTAAACATAATTTTCATTATGAATTGGCACGCGATCTAGGGCAGTTGGATGAACCTGAAGTAGTTCATGTACAAGATGCATGGGACTACTACAAAACATTAGCCATGAACAATGGCATGATTGAAGGGAATATTAAGCCTGAACCGCTTAAGAAAATGAAAACAAAAATAATTGAGTATTGAGATGGATATCGATGTGTTAGATGCACCGTTCGACGAAACGGTGCTATATCATTCAAAGAACGAGACTAAGTTTGCGGTTCGAAATGCGAATGTAGAAGATGATGAGCAACTAATGAAAATTAGTGCTGAGACTGTGCCAAGTAATGGCATTACCTTATCTTATGAACGTCACCCGAGTTATTTGGCTGCTAGCCATGCACAGTATAATCGACCAGATTTAAAAGTGGTTGTCCCTGTGGATGATCCAACTATTGTAATTGCGATGATGAATTTGGGATGGCGTTATTGTTATATCAATGGTCAGCCTGACCTGATGCGTTATGTCGCCGATTTAAGAATGAATCCAGCGTATCGTGGTGCTAAAGTCATGCGCTTATTAATGGACTATGTCCATGATGAAATCCCCCAAGATACGATTTTTGAAAGTGTAGTTTTAAACGCCAATATTGTCGCAGCTAGTATTTTACATCATGAAAGATCAGGTTTTCCGTTGCCATATTTTTATGACGAAATCCGAACCTTTACTGTTTCACAAGCAGTGAAACCAAAAGCTTTCAATCAATATCAATTTAAAACGCTGACTGCTGAACGTGTAGATGAAGCAAATGATTTCATTTTAAAAATGAAAGACCATTATAATTTTTTACCTAGCTATGATTTTAATGCTTTGGTTGATGGTCAAAATCCATTTTGGGCAGGCTTAAATCTGGACGATTTTTATTTGATTTATGATCAGCACAATCTGTTGGTTGGACTCTACGGATTATGGAATCAAAAGAGTTTTAAACAAACCCGCGTAATCGACTATTCGCGTCCATTAAAGTTGATGAAGCCTTTTTATAATGCCTACGCGAGTGTGCGTGGTGTGTTATCACTGCCAAAAATTCAGGGAACTTTTGATTATTTAATGTTGCATAGTCCACTATGTCATCCTGAACATCTGGATGTATTTGCAAGTTTGGTTTTTCATGCCAAGCAACAGACCAAGCGACGTGGCAAAGAAACCTATTGCATCACTTTGGCAGAGAAGGACCCACGTATAGGATGGATGAAAAATACCACCTCTCACGTGTTAAAAGCCAAGCACTATTTTCATAGTTTTAAAGGCAATCCATATGCAGCTTTTGATCGTAAACGTATAAGTTATTTTGAAGCTGGGCGTATATAGTTGAAGTGATAGCCATCAAAAAATCAATTAAAACTGCCAAATCAATCATTTAATATCATTCTAATTGTGTACTTATGTAACTGAGTTCTTCAGTATACTGCGCAAAGAATAATCAGAATGAGAAAGACATGTCAAAATTGATGTGGGGAATTGGCAGTTTAGCGGTGCTTTCAGCAGCTGTGGTGGGAGGAAATTTATATGCAGATAAATCTCTTGCCCAATTTTATACACAGAATAATTGGTCAGCAGCTGTACAAGATGTTGATGTGAAGTACAGCAATTATCAAATGGGCTTGATGGGCGGAACGGTCGATTGGGTATTAACGCTGAAAACAGACCCGTGTAAACCCAAAGAAGTGATCGTATTGAAGGGTACCGATCAGATTCAACGTGGGTTGAAAGGTTATAACATCAACTCGAACTTTAAGATTGTTCAACAACAAAGTACGTCCGAATATGCCAAGCTTTTTGGCACGGACTTAACGGCAAAAACGTTGGTCAATTGGATTGGTCAAAGTAAAACAGATCTACAGATTCCTGCATTTAAAACGACTGCACAAGGTGCAACGGTACAAGCTGATGCCAGCCAATTGCAAATTCGGATCAGTAGTTTACCGGGGCAAGTCACTAAGGTATCTGAGCTTTCAATCCATTTACCTGTGGTTCGGTTGAGTGAAGGTCCAATGCAAACCATGGTGCAAAATTTTTCGATGAAGACCAATCAAGGTCTAAATCAGAAAAATCTTGAAAATGGCTTTGTTGAAATCCAAGCGGGTTCTATCAAACGTTTAGATCAAAAGTTCTCAGGCGGCATGCGTGGTATGCAACTGCGTTGGGAGACCGAACTAAATAAACATGATGTGGACTTTGAAGGCTACTTAAAAGCTGATGAGATGGATTTCCCAGGTTCACCAGTCACCAAAGATTTCGCACTAAATTTGGCATTACATAAAGTCAATCTAGATAAAGTTCGTGCATTTAGTGAACTTTTGCATCAGGTGGAAAATTCATGCGATGCAGTGAGTGAATCAAGTGAAGAAATGACTCAAGCTTTCTTAGCTATCGCAAGCCAAGGTTTTGATTTTGAGTCTAAAGATAACTCGATCAGTATTGGTGGAGGTAAAGCCTCTGCAAATGTCGTGGGGAAAGTCATGCCGGGTCACCATGCCTCAATGGAGTCTTTTATTAAAATGGTGCCGAGCTTACTGGATTTTCAAGCAGACTTAAGTTTTGATAAAAATATGATGACTGCAATCATGAATAACTTTTTGCAATTACAGGGCAAAAGTTTGTCAGGACAGGAAGCTGAAGCCATGTTTGCTGGTTTTGAAACATCAGGGCAAGGCAAGCGCGATGGCGATAACATGGTCATGAGTATGCAATATAAGTTCGGTCAAAAGCTTTTTGGTCAAGCCATACAAAAGAAATAAGCAACCAGTAGTGAGTAGTTAAGTTTAAAAAATATAAAACCGTCATAGATTGGCGGTTTTGTATTTTTGGCTACAGAATTATGATTTTCAGTTTATCGGAACACAGCGGCCTAGCCATTGTTGAACAGTTGAAAAGTTGCTAGCGTCAATGGGCAACTAGCCAATGAAAACAACAATAGGAAAGACACCATGTCACACGATTATTTTTTTAGACGGAAACTTGTTCATTCATCCATGCCTAAATGTTCTTGGGTAAAACACAGTCTTATTAGTAGCATTTTTCTGATCGCTGTTCAGTCTACAGTTTTTGCGGGTACTTCAATTTCAGATCAACGTTTGTCGAATGAAACGCAAGGTAAAAAACAATTTAGTGAAGAAACCTTAGATATTATTGAGAGTGAAGCAGCTAAACCCAAAGAAGAGCAGCAGAACAATTCAAATCATAAATCTAATCGTAATAATAAGATCATTCAGGAGACCCAGCTTGAAGGCTCAACCATGAGTGATTATTTGCTTCAAAAGAAAAGGGCAGCGGATCAGGTCGGGTTAATACAATCTCCTGAAGTTGCACCGATTAACCGTATTGTGCTGCAAGAGCGACATGAAAATATTCGAGTAACGTATCCAGATGGAGTCGTGGTTGAAATGAAGCACTGACGTGCTTCATTTCATAGATCAGGAATTTCTAAAGTCAAACCTTAGATTTGTGGATGAGTGATTTTCCATGCACGGTGAATTTTGGTATTACGTTTAAAGTCTAGGCCAATGGTTTCATTGCTGATTTCTTCAACGTCAAACATTGCCATGATCACATCGTCCATCTCAAAACCACGGTAGTTGTTTGAGAAGTAAAGCGTTCCGTCAGTGGTTAAACGGTTCATGGCACGTTTAAGCAAAGACATATGGTCGCGTTGGACATCAAACGTACCATAGAACTTTTTAGAGTTAGAGAATGTTGGTGGGTCAATAAAGATCAGGTCATATTGCTCGTGACCTTCTTTCAACCATTCAAAACAGTCGCTAGAGAAGAACTGATGTTGTTCATCTGCATGATCTACTGTCAAACCATTCAGTACAAAGTTCTCTTTAGACCAGTTTAGGTAGGTATTTGACAAATCGACACTGGTCGTACTTGCTGCACCGCCAAGCGCTGCATGTAAGCTCGCTGTAGAGGTATAGCTATATAAGTTCAGGAAGTGTTTACCTTTGGCTTCTTTGGCAATACGTAGACGCATTTGACGATGGTCAAGGAACAAACCTGTATCGAGGTAGTCTGTTAGGTTCACCAAAATCTTTGCTTTGCCTTCTTGAACGATAAAACGTTTAGACGCAGTACTTTGTTTGGTGTACTGATTTTTACCTTCTTGGCGGGCACGTGTTTTAATGAAAATCGCATCACGACCTAAGCCTGTCACTGCACGAATCGCTTGCAGTGCTAAGTTAAAGCGTTTTTTGGCTTTCTCAGGGTCAATTTTTTTCGGTGGTGCGTATTCTTGTACGTGTAAACGATCACCATACAAATCTACTGCGACATTAAAGTCTGGTAAATCGGCATCATATAAACGTAAGCAGAAAATATTTTCTTTAACTGCCCATTTTTTAAGATTCTGCATGTTTTTTTGCAGACGGTTAGTAAAGTCTTCTGCACCTTCAATTTTTTCAAATTGTTGAGGTTCCCAATGCTCGAGGAAAGGCTTTTGAACTGCTGCAGGTTTGACTGTACCAAAACGGACGTAAATTGGGAGCTTACCATTCATCAAACGCAAAATTTGCGGATCATTAAAGGCAAGGACATCGGCCTGTTCAACTTGTGCTGCAATAATCGCAGCAGGCTGATTTGGGAAGTTCTTTTGTAATAATGCCGATAGACCTAAATACAGTGCGCGGTTAGAGGCTTTATCACCTAAACGCTCGCCGTATGGAGGATTAGTGACAACAAAGCTTTTCTTACCTGTTGCTTGGAATTCTGGCCAGTCTGCAAGTGTACGTTCTTCAATTTTAATTTGATCAAGTACAGATTCGAAACCTGCAGCAATAATATTTTGTTTGGTCGCTTTTACCGCTTCCCAGTCTGCATCAAATGCATAGAATTGTGGGAGAGGATTTTCAAGTGCAGCTTTATGACGCTCAGCCGCTTCGCCTTTAATTGACATCCAAAGTTCATGGTCATGACCATTCCAACCATTAAAACCAAAACGACGAACAAGGCCTGGTGCGCGGTCAGTCAAAATCATTAAAGATTCAATGATAAAGGTCCCTGAACCACACATTGGGTCCAAGATAATATCGGGTTGATGTTGTTTAAGTTTTGCTTTCTGTAAGATAGCAGCCGCTAAGTTTTCTTTAATCGGTGCATCTGTCATGTAGCGACGGTAGCCGCGTTTATGCAGAGAATCACCTGATAAATCTAAGCAATAAGTATGTTCAGTTTTGCCAGCTAATACATACAACGTAATTTCAGGTTGCTTAATGTCAATGCTAGGACGTTTGCCCACAGCTTCCATAAAGGAATCGACCACACCATCTTTGACACGTAAAGTTGCGAACTGAGAATTGACTTTAATGTCACGTTCGATGTGTAAACGAACAGCAAATGTACTTTGTGGTGCAAAAATAAGTGACCAGTCAAAGTTTATTGCACCTTCATAGAGCTCTTCCGCTACATCACGTGCATCATGCGTGAACTCTAATTCATGTGTATGAATCGGGGTGAGTACACGAGAAGCCAAACGTGACCACATGCAAATACGGTATGCATCTTCAAGTGTGCCTTTGAATACAAGACGACCCGGGAATTGTTCAATATTTTGAACACCTAAACCTTCAATTTCCTCGCGGAGTAAGGTTTCCAGTCCATCTGCACAGGTAACCCAATATGTAGAAAGACGCGGTTTCGAATTCATGTAAATTTCCAAAGGCAAAAAAGCAATCGCATATTTTAACGTATTTTCGTGGATTTGGGCGGACGATATTGCGCTGAAACGGGAGAAATATCGGTAGATTTGAATGACTTTATCAAATTTATTCTGTGTACATTGTGAGAAATATCACTTAATGGTACAAAAATTGCTATAACCCTGATCAAATTTCGATCTTTATAATATTGATATCATTAGGGGTATTTATGACAGGGCTGGCAATCAATAGTCAATCAAACGCATTTTCAATCGCCACTTTAATTTACGCGCGTTTACGTCGTGTGTCAGGTCGGGTTATTGACGCATTATATGTGGTTGAGAATGTCGAATACGCACGCTTTGTTTCTAACTTGGCTCTGGAAACGGCCGATCCTGAATTATCTCGTTTGGTTGCGCGGCTTTACAGCGAGTTGAATTTGCATGAAGCTGCCGTTTCTGAAGCAGAGGAATTGACGGACAGTTCAGTACAGCCTGAAACGGCAGAAATATTAATGAGCGAACCGACTGCGGAAGACATCTGTAAAGCACAGGTTGCACATCGTTATATTGGCGCATTGCGTTAATTCAATCCCGCTGTGAGCAGCAGCATAAATTTCCTGCTGCACGCAGCCTGACGTATCAACTCTCTTTCTTTATTTCACAAGTTATTTAACTGCGCAGAAGGCGGCTGTTTATAGCTGAACTTTATCTGTTTGAAAGTATTCAATTCAATCAAAAATAAGGACAGATAGAAGTCCTGTTTGAAGGCTTTTTGAAAGGGGAAAGGTGAAGTTTAAATTAAAACGTTTAATTTATCTAATTGAAATGATAGATAGGAATTTGAAAATTCATTTTGAATAACATCATGCGTTTGCATTGAACGTTGAAAACTTCAACTGCCATTTGCCAAGATTCTCTGTATAATGCGTTAACTTAACGATAAGGAATCTCTCATGCACTTGGCGGCATTGCATACACCGAGCCAGATTCAACTCAACCAAGATGGTAACTTAAAACATTTCCTCACCATCGAAGGCCTTTCTAAAGAAACTCTCACAAAAATATTGGACACTGCGCAGTCCTTTTTTAATGACCAAAATCAGCTGATTACCAACAACCTTTTAGAAGGCCGTACGGTAATGAACCTGTTTTTTGAAAATTCAACACGTACCCGTACCACTTTTGAAGCGGCAGCAAAACGTCTGTCTGCAAACGTATTGAACATTGATATTGCGCGTTCAAGTACATCAAAAGGCGAGACACTGCGTGATACCTTGTGGAATTTAGAAGCGATGGCGACCGACATTTTTGTGGTTCGTCATTCATCGTCAGGCGCGCCGCACTTTATTGCCAAAGATGTTTGTCCGCATGTGGCAATCATCAATGCAGGCGATGGCCGTCATGCGCATCCTACGCAAGCCATGTTGGATATGTTGACGATTCGCCGTGAAACCAAAAAGAATTTTGAAGACATTTCCATTGCCATTATTGGCGATATTAAGCATTCGCGTGTTGCCCGTTCAGATGTCGCTGCATTGCAAACATTGGGCTGTAAAGATATTCGTGTCATTGCGCCAAATACTTTGCTGCCTTACGGTTTTGATGATTATGGCGAAGGCATTCGTCTGTTCAACAATATGGAAGACGGCATTCAAGACTGCGACGTGATTATTACTTTACGTATTCAAAACGAACGTATTGATTCTCCTGCGCTGTCATCTCAAGCTGAATTCTACAAAATGTACGGTTTGAATAAAGAGCGCTTGGCTTTGGCAAAACCTGACTGCATTGTGATGCATCCGGGACCAATGAACCGTGGTGTTGAAATTGACTCGAGTATTGCCGATGGCACTCAGTCAGTGATTTTACATCAGGTGACCAATGGTATTGCGGTGCGTATGGCGGTACTGGCTTTGGCAATGCAAGGTCAGTTGCAAGAAAAAGGTTTAATTGAAGCGATTGCGGTTTAAGGGATAGTCATGAGTATTGTTAAAGTTGAAAATGTACGTGTCTTAGATCCAATTAATCAAACTGACAGCGTACAGACGGTTTATATTGAAAATGGCCGATTGGTTGCCGAAAGCAATGCCGCTGAAACCATTGATGGTCAAGGCAAATGGCTGATGCCAAGTATGGTTGACCTTTGCGCGCGTTTACGAGAGCCGGGTCAGCAGCAGCACGGCACTTTAAAGTCAGAAGGTAAGGCTGCACGTGCGAATGGTATTTTGCATGTGTTTACCCCGCCTGACTCAAAACCGATTGTGCAGGACAATGGCGCATTGATTCATGGCCTGGTGGAAAAAGCCATGCTAGACGGCGGCATTTATCTGCAGGTGATTGGTGCGCAAACTCAAGGCTTGTTAGGCAAGCAGCCGGCGAATATGGCAGGTTTGAAAAAAGGCGGCTGTACAGCAGTATCGAATGCCAATGCGCCATTTATGGACGATGATGTGGTGATTCGTACTTTGGAATATGCAGCGGGTCTGAACATGACCGTTGTGTTCTATGCCGAAGAACCGCAAATTGCCAAAGATGGTTGTGTGCATGAAGGCTTTGTCGCATCTCGTCAAGGTTTACCGATGATCCCTGCATTAGCGGAAACCGTAGCCATTGCAAAATATTTATTGATGATTGAAGCTACTAAAGTGCGTGCGCACTTTGGTCTGTTGTCATCAGGCGCATCTGTCGAATTAATTAAACATGCTAAAGCGAAAGGCTTGCCTGTGACTTGCGATGTAGCCATGCACCAATTACATTTAACTGATCAGTTGATTGATGGCTTTAACTCACTTGCACATGTTCGTCCGCCGCTGCGTTCTGAGCAAGATAAAGACTTGCTCCGCCAAGCAGTGAAAGACGGTGTGATTGATGCAATTTGTACGCATCATGAGCCGCTGAGCAGCTCTGCGAAAATGGCGCCATTTGCTGAAACACAGCCCGGTTTTACCGCATTTGATACTTATGTGCCTTTTGGTATTCAACTGATTCAAGAAGGCCTATTAAGCCCACTGGAATGGGTTGAGAAAGTCACACTCGCACCTGCTAAAGTAGCCAATATGCAACAACGTTGGGCAGATGAAGCGGGTTGGGTGCTTGTTGATCCAGAGCTTGAGTGGACCATTAATAAAGACGCGATTGTGTCAAATGGTAAGAACACACCATTAATTCAGCAAACGGTAAAAGGTAAAGTAGTTCACGCTTTTTATGCCGTTTAAGCGCACGCTCAACATGGAAATTTGTTGATTCTCAGAATTTTGATTAGACATTAAAAAGTCAGCTTCGGCTGGCTTTTTTAGTGAAGATTGAAAATAAAAGAAGAAATTAAAGCGTTGACAAGTCCGAACAAATTATTACATTTGATCAAAAAATAAGCATATAAACTGAAGTACACATGAAAATAATGACAACTGCATGGAGTACAAATATGAATATAGACTTATTAGCGCTGATTAAGCAGCACGTCTCCTCGATTGTGCTGGACGGTGATACACAACACTTAACTGAAAAAAATTCAGCCATTAGCCAGTTTGTTCCAGTCCTGTTGAATATTTTTCGATCCAAACCTGAATTTATTGATGCGTTCCAAAAACAGTTAAATCCCCGCATTGGTGATATTTTCTCAGCGAATCCCACATTAAAAGATCAATTTCTGCAACATCTGGGTGGCGGTGCAGCACCAGCGTCAGAAATAGAGCAGACCTTGAACCACACGATTGCCCCAACTTTAGGGGTACTTGAAAATGAAGCGGGTTCATCTGATCCCGTCGCAATCACGCATTTACTCGATAATCATGCAGATAGCATTTTGGCTGCACTGCCACAATGGGCAGTGCCTTTACTCGCAGGTTTAGGGATCAATACAGCAGCCGGTCGTACATTACACCAAGCGCCTGCCGTTGAACCAACGCCTGTTATCGTTGAAGAAAAACGCTCGAATTGGTTATTGCCGATTATTGCGCTGCTTATATTATTGGGTCTGATCGCATTTTGGTTTAAGTCTTGTACCAATAAACAAGAACCAACCACCTCTGCAACAACGGTTGCACAGCCTGCAGCTTCTCAGCCAGCACATTTGCAATTTAGCACTGGTGCGGATGGGCAGTTAACCAACTGTCAAATTCAAACAGGTGATTCAAACTATCTTGAAATTTTGCAGCAACAAGTCAAACAGATCTTTAACTTTAATACGGGCTGTGGTGCAACATCTGATGCCAGTTACCATACTCAATTTATTGATCAAGATACCATTCCAACGGTTCTGCAAAAACTAAAAGGTGTGCCAAATACCACTTTGACCTGGACAGAAAATCAGTTATCAATTTTGTCGCAAAATCCTGCAGATGCTCAAAACCTTGCCAATCAAATTAAACCTTTAGCAAAAAATATGACAGTATTGGTTCAAGAAGGTGTGAGTGAACAAACAGCAGTAGATAACAGTATTACTGATGCGCAAAAAGCATTAGCGAGCATTAACCCTGAACAAGTTCGTGCTCTAGATGTTGCGACTGCGCTGAACTTACAAATTATTAATTTTGCGACTGGTTCATCTGATATTCCTGATGTGAATAAATCGATTTTGGATCAGGCGGCAGCGTTAATGCAGCGCGCTACACAGGTACATCTGACTGTACAAGGTCATACCGATGCTGTGGGTAATGCGGAAGCGAATAAAGCGTTATCGCAAGAGCGTGCACAAGCTGTGGTGGATTACTTGGTGTCGAAAGGCGTTGATCCTGCACAGCTTCAAGCGGTGGGTTATGGTCAAGAAAAACCGGTAGCAGAAAACAGCACCAAAGAAGGTCAATTCAAAAACCGTCGTATTGAGTTTGAAGTTTTAAATACTGAGAATGGCAAAGTACGAGATGTTACCAGTGAAGGCGTGGCTGAAAAGACCAATTAAAACCATACTAAATGAGATGATATATAAAAAATCCCTGCACATGCGGGGATTTTTCTCGTCAAAGCGCTGTAATTTTGAGTAAAATACGCCCGAAGAATAAAATCATAATGGTACTTATACAATGAAAAAAATAGTCATCACGAGCCTCATGTTGTCTGCGGCATTAATATCCGGCTGTGATAATTTTAAAAATAAAAAAGATACAGAAGCCAAAACGGAAGCGCCTGCTTTGGAAGATTGGAGTTGTACTGCACAAGCCAATATTGACCAATTGCAAGATCATTTAAAAAAAGAATATCTCAAAGAATTAAACAAAGAAATACGTCAGTCAGATTATGAAGCCGATCAGCAACTCATGGATCTGATTGTAAAAAATCTAAAATTTAACATTCAAAATGTCACGACTTTAACTGAAGACCCTAATAAAGCCAAAACATTGGAATGTAGCAGTCAATTGTTGGTGGTTTTCCCGAAAGGATTACAAAAGCGTGCTGAAAACGCCTTTGCTGAACGACCATGTGATGAAGGCTGTGAAGAACGTGGTAATTATACTTTGAATGATTCACTCGAAGATGGTGAGTCAGGCTTAAGCATGGACAATGATCAGCTTAAAGGGAACTTTAGCTATAGCATCACTAAAACGGACAAAGATGGTTTAAGTTTAAGTGTCCCAAGTCAAAATGACGTAATTGATAGCGTTGTAACAGTGACACGTCATGCGGTGCTATATGCGGCATATAGTGCTCAAAATAAGCGAAACGAAGAATCCTATCAGCAAGGGATGGAGAGTCAATCTCAACAAATGAGCCTTGCACAAAAGGCAATGGATATTCGTAAGAAAGAGCTAGATCAGGATAATGGCAAAGTGGTGGACCGTCTCAATCAGACTTGGGATCGTTTTAGTGATGAACAAAAGGCGCAGTTACAGCAAGATCAAGCAGACTGGTTTGAAAAGCGTGATATCGACTGTAAAGTGCTTGCACAAAAAAGTGTTTATTCATTAAATGAAAGTGAAAAAGAGACTTATCAAAAGCATTCGCAATACTGGGATGATGCGATGAATACGCAAAATCAAGAGTTGCAATATACCAAATGTTTTAATCAGAAAACTACAGAACGAATTGTGTATTTAAATAACGTGTTTAATTGATCTAAAAGAAGAAAAGCCCTCAATGAAGGGCTTTTTTTTGAATCTTAGTTTATTGCTTGATGATCAAAACAGGAATTGGGCACTGCGTTAAAATATTTTGTGCTACGCTACCCAGCATGGCTTTTTTTAAACCTGTGCGTCCATGCGAACCCATGATGATTAAGTCTGCAGAGATTTCATCAGCCACTTGTAAAATCCCTTCGGTTGGCGATACACCATGAATCAAACGGGTTTTAACTTCGATACCATCACGTACAAAGGTTTGTTTGATATCTTCTAAACGCAGCTGAGCACTTTTTTCAGCTTGCATAAAATATTCAGTGATTGCAGGTGCAACAGCATAGAAATCGACACCAACGAATGGATCAACAGCAACAACACTGACAATGGTCACTTGTGCATTTTGACTTTTAGCCAAGCTGAGGGCATGTTCAACAGCAGAATATGAAATTGGAGATTCATCCACAGGGACTAAAATTTGTTGATATTGACTCATATCTGCTTCCTTAATATTTTAAATGTTATCAATCTAATCTTGCTCTATTCACGATATTGTATGAATTAGACAAAAGGGTAAGCCTATGGGTGAAGGGTGTGCTGAATAGAAAAAAGCCCACATGATGTGGGCTTAGTCATCTTAAGCTTTTACAACCAACACAGGTAATTCAGTATTACTGAGTACATCTTGTGCGAAGCTGCCGAGTAGCATTTTCTTAAAGCCTTTACGACCATGTGAACCCATCACAATCAAATCGGCTTTGACTTCATTGGCTGCTTCTACGACACCTTCAGCAGAAACTTGACCTTTAATAATCTTACTTTGTGCTTCTACACCCACTTCAGTTGTAATTTGCACAGCTTCTTTCAATGCGGATTCTGCATTTGCATAAGCTTGTACGAAATATTCTTTCATGATTGATGAAGAATAATAGAAGTCTGCATCGGTAAATGGGTCTTCAGCAACAAGGCTGATTAAAGTGAGTTGGCTGTTAAACGCCTTGGCAATAATTGCAGCTTTTTTAACTGCAGAAAACGAGATTTCTGAACCATCGACAGGTACTAAAATGTTTTGATATGACATGGAACAATCTCCTGTAATTTTGCTTTTAAACCCTATAGATTATTGATAACACATTGTCGTGAATGGTTCAATTTATTAATCTAAAAAATATTGTAAATTCATAAAATTACATAAATTAATGTCGATAAGTCGTCAAATAAATCTGAGCGAAAAACTCGGACTTTGCTCAAAAAATATTAAAATAAAATCGACTAATTTTCTCGGATTTTGAGCCTAAAAGATCAATATGAACTTTATAAAAATAAGCCTAAACTATATACAGTTTTAAATCTTAGATTTATAACAAAATTGATGCGATTGGATAGTTAGATATGTCATATAAAGTAGGGTTGGTTGTACTCAGCATGTGTTCAGTGTTGCATTTGTCTGGTTGTCAAAACACGCAAAGCAGTACCAAAGTGATTGCAGGTGCATTTAACTTATCGACACAAGTCCAAAAGACCTTTATCAACCTACATGCACCTGACAATGTTATTGTGCAGTCAAATATTCAATATCTACAAAATCCAAATTTAAGCTTGGATATCTATCAACCTGAAACAAGTACGGTTATTGCACCCAGACCAACAATTGTTTGGATCCACGGGGGCGGTTGGGTCTCTGGCTCAAAAGAACATGCAGGGGGATATTTTAAACGGCTCGCAGCCCAAGGCTATAATGTGGTTTCTGTTCAATATCAGTTTGCACCTGACGCCATTTATCCCACACAGCTCAACCAAATAGATGCAGCACTGACGTTTTTGAATCTACATGCAGCACAATATGGCATTGATTCGCAAAATATGTATTTGGCAGGGGATTCTGCAGGTGCAAATATGGCCAGTCATTATGCCGCCTTGGTTACGAATCCAGATTTTGCGAAAGCGTCAAAGATTCAACCTGTATTAAAGCCTTCACAGCTTAAAGGGCTGATTTTACATTGTGGTATTTATGATTTAAACAGCTTTGTAAATACTGCACCCGCAGAGATTGGACTGATCGAGTGGGGCGTCTATAACTTAGTTCAGGCGTATACCGGAGACAAAAAAGATGATGCCGAGTTTTTAACGCGTATTTCAACGGCCTCAAATATTAATGCAAATTATCCGCCTGTATTTATCAGCGGTGGCAATAAAGATTTTTTAACCAAAACGCAATCTGAGCCTTTTGTAGAAAAATTGAAGGCAAATAATGTACCTGTGACGGCGGTATTTTATCCAGATTCGAAAGAATATTTGGTACATGAATATCAATTTATGATGAGTAAAAAGGCTAGCCAGCAGACCTTTGATCGCACTTTAGAATTTTTGCAACAACACGTACAGTCCGTTAAAAATTAAAAACAGACTTAAAATGCTTGCAGAATAATCTCTAACTTAATAACATACCTACCAGTTGGTATGTTTGTTTTGGAATGAATAATGAATTCGGTAACATTGGCGTATGGCTTACTGTCATTGGCGATTATCTCAGAAGTAATTGGTTCGACATTTTTGGTGAAGTCAGAAGGCTTTACCAAACTTGCGCCTTCATTGGCTGTCGCAGTTTTATTCTGTTTGGCATTTTATTTATTGTCTCAGGTGATTAAAGTCATACCACTTGGTATTGCTTATGCCATTTGGGCAGGCGTTGGTATTGTTTTAACCGCACTAATTGGCTACTTTATCTTTCGTCAAAGTTTAGACCTCCCAGCCATGTTAGGGATAGGCCTGATTGTTTCAGGTGTGGTCGTGATCAACCTGTTTTCAACTTCAGCTGGACATTAATATGGATAATCCGCATCAGCGCAAGAAAGAGCCTCAACTGATACGCCAAAGTATTTTGCAGCATGCAATCCGTCTTGCTGCAGATAAAGGTGTCAACGGGGTGTCGATTCAAGCCGTTGCGGATTTAGTTGGGGTTACAAAAGGTGGTGTATTTCATCATTTTTCAAATAAGCAAAAGCTCTTAGAGTCCATGATTGTGATGCTTTTGGCTCAATTAGACGAGGTCGTTGACCGATTAATTGACGAAGACCCTGAGCCATACGGTCGTTTTACCCGAGCCTATATTGAAATTACTTTAGAAAAACAAATCATGGGTTTGCAACAGTCATGGTCTGCGATTTCGATGACCATGCTGACTGATAAAACTTTTAATGAATATTGGATTGAATGGATGAACTCACGTTTAGAGCGACATCATCAGACCGATTTAGATATAGAACTCAAAATTGTTCGTTATGCAGCTGATGGTATTTGGCTCACCGCTTTTACAGAAGTGGAAGATGAAAGTGAAACCCAATTATTAAAACAAGAACTGATCGCCAGAACGTATCGAGCGAAATAGATTAAATAACTGATTTTACATACGTAAAAGTAATTACGCATTTTTAAAATGATTTTTAAGTCTATTCGACAGAGTCTTACATCTAGGGATTGAATAAAGGGATTAACCTTCGGCTGGAGGTACTCTTGAAATGTTGTTTCTCATTCGGCAAAATGAGAAGCGTGCTACGTAAGGAAACCATTTTGCGGAGCATTGCTCCTCACCGCAAAAACATTTTTGATTAGAAATAGTCCAATCTCAAACACATGCGGATGACGTTACCGCGTATCATTCTTTATTTGAAGCAAATTATTTAACTGAGGGCTTAATTTCTTTTATATTTGAAAATAGCATGCACGACTAAACCAAAGACCAAACCCCAAAATGCAGAGCCAATACCAAAAAACTGTACGCCGGATGCACTAAACAAGAAGGTGAGCAGAGCGGCTTCACGTTCACTAGCTTCTTGGAAAGCAATGACGATGTTGTGTCCAATAGTGCCGAGTAGGGCAATGCCTGCTAAAGCGGTAATAAACACCAATGGGAAAGCGGTTAAGAAACTCACCAAAGTGGCTGCAAACAGGCCCATCAAAATATAAAAAAAGCCACAGGTCATACCTGCAATATAGCGCTTTTTCTCATCGGGGTGGGCTTGGTCATCTAGACTGATGGCGGCACTAATCGCAGCAATATTGACACTAAAACATCCAAATGGCGCGAGTAGCGTTTGGGCTGTCCCAGTCCAACCGATCAGTTGATTAACGTGGGGTTGATAGCCATAACTTTTAATCATGGCTAAACCCGGTAAATACTGAGAGGCCATATTGATTACAAAGAGTGGTAGCGCTAAACCCAGTATTGCTGAGATCGAAAATTCAGGTGTGACCCAAACTGGCTGTGCGAGTTCTAAATTAAGCGCCGGTAATTGAAAGCCAAGTAATAATGGACAAAGCATGATGCCAATGATCACCGTAATGACAATGCTATATCGTGGTAACAGTCGTTTACTGAGGACATAAGCCGCGAGTAAACCAAGAACGAATGCCCATTCATTTTGTAAACTGATAAATAGCTCAATACCAAATTTAAGGAGTACGCCCGCCAACATTGCACTGGTTAGACTTTGTGGGATATAGCGCAGTATTTTTTCAAAAATGCCTAAAAATCCGAGTACTGCTGTTAATAGGCCACAGACCAAGAATGCGCCTAGAGCGGCATTCATGCTGTAACCATTTGCAGTCGCTAAAATCAGTGCCAGTCCCGCAGTGGACCATGAAGTCGCAACGGGATATTTAAATTTCCAAGACAGAATCAACCCGCTTAAGCCGATACCCAAACCTAGAGCCCAAAACCAAGAGGTTATTTCTGCAGTGTTGGCACTGAGCATTTGTGCAGATTGGATCACCAAAACAGCCGAGACACTGATCCCGACTAAGAACGTAATAAAACCTGCAAAAGCAGCTGGAATGGAGAAGTCTTGTAGTAGTTTTTGCATAATGATCGAGCTATGACTATTTTTGGCGCAGATTTAAGATGACATTTTTCAGGATGATACGCTCAAGTCCTGTACAGTAAAAGTGCTCATCGAGATATTATGGAAATACTTTATTTATTCACAAATGACACTTTAACAAACGGCACTTTAATAGTACGAACCGACAGCCTAGATTGTGGATGTTTCATCCATTCAAAATTTAAAAGCATTGTAAATTTTTATAATTTAAAAAATTGAACTATGTCTCACATGTCATTTACAACGTAGATGTCGCAAGTTTTAGACCAAATCCACAAAATAGAAGACCAACCGCTGCCACGCAGCATGCCGTAAATTTATAGCGATGGCTAAAATAGGTAGCCAGTTTTGCACCCGAAAAGATCAAAATCGTTAAATAGCTCATACTGATAATTTGCAATACGATCGCGAGTACGGTAAATGTAATCGCAGGATATGGATACGTAGGATCAACGAATTGCACAAAGAACGATAAGTAAAAAAGAATGGCTTTAGGGTTTAAAATACTGATGGTTA
Organism: Acinetobacter sp. YH12152; assembly: GCF_013418285.1. NCBI lineage: Bacteria > Pseudomonadati > Pseudomonadota > Gammaproteobacteria > Moraxellales > Moraxellaceae > Acinetobacter > Acinetobacter sp. YH12152. The sequence continues at coordinate 92,589 of NZ_VPCH01000003.1, read as the reverse complement.
ATGCAGTCTTAAACGGTTTCAGTTCGCTCAAACTCAGTTGCTTGGTGTCGAGTTGTTCTGGCATTTGAACGGCATTCCATGTTTGGTAGGCAGCCTTGAAAAGTTTGATACCTAGATAACTTAAATACAGCGCACCGACAATTTTTAATAATAAGAATAACCAAGGGAAGGCGTGAAGTAAGGATGCAGCCCCCAGAGCGGTGAGTAAGATTAAGATTAAATCGCCAGTATAGACACCAAAAGCGCCTAAATAGCCGACCTTAATGCCATAGCGAGAAGCAACAGACATGACATAAAGTGAATTTGGACCGGGTAAAATCACAATTAATATCGTACCAATAATAAAGGTCGTTAAGTCTGTGATTCCAAACACTGAAGACACTCAAATAAAAAACCGAAGCTGTAGTATACAACTTCGGTTCTAGATGAAACTGAAAATTTCTAATTTATGCTTTTATTTCAGCATCTAAGCCAAAAGTTTGACGCAGTAAGCTACTTAATTGCTCACGGGCTTTAATAAAACCATCAATACCGCCTTGTAATAGTTGGAAAGACATTAAGTCTTTTTCAACTTCAGCTTTGAAAGTTTGCTTGTCGAGCACTTGTACATCGTGTTGACAGTGTGCATGCGCATGATGATTAGACAATTGCACTTCCACGGTACGCTGATCTTTTTCCAGTTCTGCCAATAAATTCGGTGAAACCGTCAATAAATCACAACCTGCTAAACCAAGCACTTGATCAATACTACGGAAGCTAGCACCCATAATCTCAGTTTTGATGTCATGTTGTTTGTAGTAGTGGTAAATCTGCTTCACTGATAACACGCCCGGATCTTTCTCAATCGGGTAGCTATCCACATTTTCAGCTTTTTTGTACCAATCTAAAATACGACCAACAAATGGCGAAATCAGCGTGACTTGAGCATCTGCACAGGCTTGAGCTTGATGTAAGCCAAACAATAACGTCAGATTACAGTGAATGCCTTCAGCTTCAAGGGCTTTAGCGGCTTGAATGCCTTCCCATGTTGAGGCAATTTTAATTAAGATACGGTTTTGATCGATACCATACTGTGCATATAAAGCCAATAACTCTTTAGCTTTTGCAATGGTGGCATCAGTATCATAAGACAAGGCTGCATCGACTTCTGTAGATACACGTCCTTCGATCAATTTTAAAATTTCAACACCAAATTTGACCGTAAGAATATCGATGGTGCGCTCAACCAGCTCATCGTTTTGATAACCTTCTTTACGCGCTTGTTCAAAAGCACTTTCAATCAGTTCTTTATTTTCAGGTTGATTTGCCGCTGCTGTAATTAAAGATGGATTTGTAGTCGCATCCAATGGACGGAATGTATTAATCGCAGCTAAATCACTGCTGTCAGCAACAATCGTTGTTAGGCTTTTTAATTGGTTTAACGCATTTTGAGTCATTTGAAATCTAGTTCTTAATGTTCTTGGTGTACATACTTTTATAACACAATCTGTTTAGAACCCAACCAAAAACCGCCCAATTAGGCGGTCTAAATCGTAGTTTTTCGTGAATTTCGGATGTGATTAATCAAAAAATGAGCAGCCGAGCCGAGTGGTTTTTCACGGTTCCAGACCAAGTCGACGAAATATTCAAATTTGGGTGTGAAATCTTGAAAGCTTAAGATTTTGAGTTGATCTTTGAGCGTCGGATTTTCATTAAACATCTCTAATGGAAGCACACCCCAACCCAGCCCTTGAATAATCATCGAACAGGCAGAGTGGTGGTTATCTGTACGCCAACTGTGTTTGGAAAATAACAATTCTGGTTTGATGCTTTTATCACGACTTGCAACCACGATTTGCCGACTTTGCAAAATTTGCTCAAAACTGACTTGCTTAAATTTAGACAGGGCATGTTTTGTCGCTGCAACAGGAACCAATGCTTCACGCTTCAATTCGACAAATTGTTCATAACTCTCAAGCTGTTCACGTTCAAACATTAGAGCAAGCTGCGCTTGACCCTGTAATAACATCTTTTGAGCATCTTCTTGAGGCGCAGAAAAAATATTGATTTGCAAAGATGGAAAATGAGTTTCTAGCAAAGAGATATAGTCGGTCCACTGCGTATGAAGCAGTTCTGATACCACCACGATATTCAGTGAAGACTCTAAACCATGACTCAGCGCAATCGCATGCTGTTTCCACTGATTGATTTCTATCAATAATTGTTCAGTTTTTTCATACAGGTTAAGCGCTTGAGTGGTGGGCACAGGCTCACGACCAACGCGCTCAAACAGTTTAAGGTTGAGATCAATTTCGAAATTCGCAATGGACATGCTGACAGCCGAAGGTACTTTGCCGAGTTGTCTGGCAGCTGCGGAAAATGATCCTGTTTCCATGACTGTTTTAAAAATCATCAGTTGTTCTTGATTAATATTCATGTGCATACAGAAAAAATAAAGGAATACAACCTTTCAATAATATTGAAAGAACCTAACTCGATTAATCAATAATATAAAAATAAAATAAGTTTTTTACAAATAATAGAGTGTTTCAAAATGACGATTTCCAAGAGAAGGATTATTCATGCGCTAAGCTATGAGATCATCCTATTGGTGATCATTGCTATTGCTTTAAGTTTTATTTTTAAAGTTCCAATGGAAGTAACGGGTACGCTAGGTATTGCGATGGCGGTCACTTCTGTGATTTGGAACATGATTTTTAATCATTATTTTGAAAAATTTGAAGCAAAAAGAAAGTTAAAAAGAACCTTTGGTGTACGTGTTTTACATGCGATTGGATTTGAGGGCGGCTTAATGCTTGCAACCATCCCAATGGTGGCTTATGCCATGCATATGACCTTATGGCAGGCGATTTTGCTCGATTTTAGTATGACCATGTGCATTTTAGTCTACACATTTATTTTCCAATGGTGCTATGACCAGATCGAGGCGCACTTGGGCTACCAACCACAATATCGTTAAATTTCAATAAGAAAATCACATTGGCCTGTACTGATAAATACAGGCCTTTTTTGCATCAAAATAGTGCAATATTTAACAAATAATAATATATAAAAACATAAACTAACTATAAAAAGTTAAAATAATTACATAACTTTTAAATATAAGAACAAAGAATGTTTTTATATATTAATTAAAAAAATATGCAAAACAAGGAGTTAGAATATGAAATTGATAAAAATTGTCACACCTGTTGTTTTACTTGGGCTTACACAATTTACATTTGCAGATGGTAACTTTAAGCGCTTTTCTGTATCTGCAGGTTGGTTACACGTGATGCCGTAAGGAAAGGCGAATCCTTTTAACATTAATACTTCTGTGGCAAATGGGACACAGGCCAAAGTTGGAAGCATTAGTGAAGAGGGTTTTTTACAAGCAATTGACCCAAATGCAACGATTCAAGACGGTGATAACACAGTAAATTTAAAGGAGACTTTAGGAACATTATTAGAAGATAGTTTTATTAATGGACTCATGACAGATGGCAAAGGCAATATCAAACCAGATATTGCAGGGACATCGACATTATATGGATTGGAAAATTGGTCAGCAGGAGGCACTGGTCTAGAAGCAGAGGATGTTGATACTTTAGGTTTGATGGTCAATTATTATATCAATGACAACGTATCCTTACAGATGATTGGCGGTATTCCTCCCAAAGTGGATATTCAAGGGAAAGGGATGATTACGGCACCTTTATCTGGCAATGCAATGCCGGGAGGTCTTGCTGGTTTGCTGTTTCCGGACGGTTTACCTTTGGATTATGATGTACCAATTACCAATCTGGATGCTTATAGTAAAGCAGCAACAGCGCGTGCTTGGACGCCAGCATTTCAAGCTCAGTATCAATTTGGAAAATCGGGCGTGAATAAATTCAGACCTTATGTAGGTGCAGGGATTATGTATGCGTATTTTAATGATATTGAACTCAATAAAGGTATTGAATCTGACTTAATTGCTGCAGGGCATATGATTCAAAATATTAAGGATAATCTTGCAGGTGCTGCATTAGACGGTAAAGAATCATCAGGTAAAATGGTGGTCGATGTCGATGCGGATGATGCGATTGCTCCAATTGTCACACTCGGTTTTACCTATGACTTCACCCCAAATTGGTTTACAGCAGCTTCAGTGTCTTATGCAAAGTTAAATAATAAGACCAAGATCGATGTGATTAACCAAACGACCGGTGAACAGTTAATTCATGCAACGACAAAGATCGATATTGATCCCATCATTACTTATTTAGGTGTCGGTTATCGTTTCTAAAAATTATGAAATCTCTGAAATAAAAAACCGCTCATAAGAGCGGTTTTTTGCTTTAAAGCATAAAGGATTATTTTTCAATAATCGCTGTTACGCCTTGACCACCCGCAGCACAGATCGATACAAGTACACGGCCTGAACCTTTTTGGTTCAATAGTTTTGCAGCAGTTGCGATAATACGACCGCCAGTTGCAGCAAATGGGTGACCTGCAGCAAGAGATGAACCTTTCACGTTCAATTTAGAACGATCAATTGAACCCAATGGTGCATCTAAGCCTAAACGTTCTTTACAGAATTTAGGATCTTCCCATGCTTTCAGTGTAGACAATACTTGAGATGCAAATGCTTCATGAATTTCATAGTAATCGAAATCTTGTAGCGTAATACCTGCACGTTCAAGCATACGAGGCACTGCATAAGCAGGCGCCATCAATAAGCCTTCTTTTTTCTCGACAAAGTCAACCGCCGCTGTTTCTTGGAAAGTTAAATAAGCAAGAACTTCGTGACCGTTTGCTTTTGCCCATTCTTCAGAGGCAAGAAGGACACATGACGCACCATCAGTCAGTGGAGTCGAGTTACCCGCAGTCATCGTACGTGCATCGCCTTTACCAAACGCTGGTTTTAACTTCGCAAGTTTTTCTACAGAAGAGTCTGCACGTAAGTTGTTGTCACGTTCTAAACCTAGGAATGGCGTAATAAGGTCATCGAAGAAACCTTCTTCATATGCAGCTGCCATTTTTTGATGTGAAGATGCAGCAAGTTCATCTTGCGCTTCACGAGAGATACCCCATTCAAGCGTTGTAATTGCTTGATGGTCACCCATAGAAAGACCTGTACGTGGTTCACCGTTCTTCGGTGCATCCATCAAATCTTTAACATTAATTTTAGTTAATGCTTTTAGGCGGTCTTTACCTGTTTTAGCAATATTCAATTCAAGTAAAGCTTTACGTAAGCCATCACCAAAAGCGATCGGTGCATCAGAGGTTGTATCTACACCACCAGCAACACCCACTTCGATTTGACCCAATGCGATTTTGTTAGCAACCAAGAAAGCTGCTTGTAAACCAGTACCACATGCTTGTTGAATATCGTAAGCAGGTGTTTCAGGAGCAAGTTCGGTATTGAGTACACACTCACGGGTCATGTTAAAGTCACGACTATGTTTTAACACGGCACCAGCAACAACTTCACCAAGGCGTTGACCTTGAAGGTTGAAACGTTCAACAAGACCATTTAATGCAGCTGTGAACATATCGCTGTTCGATGCAGTGAAGTAAGCGCCGTTAGAACGAGCGAAAGGAATACGATTACCACCGATAATAGCAACGCGGCGAACTGTGTTTTGACTCATGGTATTATCCTGTTGAACAGACGTTTGAGTTGTTGATTTTGAAGCTGTTTTAGGGTTTGAAGCGGGTGTCTTAGTGCGCGTAGATGCACGACGAGGACGGCTCGTTTTAGCGGCATCACTTGTAGACTTGGTTGCTGTGCCCGTACTTTTAGCGCTACGTGGCGTACTCTTTGATGTATTTGACACAGTTTCCGTAGTCGGACTTTCGACTGCTGGATTTTCTTGAGTTGTTTTGCTCATAAGGCTTTTCCAAGCATGTTGATGATCTTCTTGACGGCTACATTAGCATATTCACCAAAGGGGTAAATTGACTAAAATGACATTCGCTAAAGCATTCAGGTCAAGCCATCTGCGGTTTAACTCAAGTATGATTCCATGGAAACTGATGGAACTATTGAAATATAAGTATCTGACATCATCTTGAAGTTAAAGGGATATCTTCAGATCCATCAAAAATTAATCTGTATGAGAGATAATAAACATGACTGATCAATACCAAACATTTGCAAAATCTCCTATTGGTAAATTTGTCATCAAAAATTTAGGTTTACCATCACCGACTTTTTTAGAGCGTTTTGAGTCTGCAACACCTGTAGTTAAAGGTGCGGTTTTATTCGGTGCAGCGCCTGCTTCAACATTGTCTGGTGCAATTGCACAAGTCTTGGCAAATATTCATGCCAATAGCTATGCAGGTAATAATGCTGAATTACAACAAGCTGCGGCAAAATCAGGTCTGAACTTAAGCGCATTTAACGAAGGCGATAAAGAGTCTAAGTTTAAAGTTGTGGTATTTGATGCTTCAGGTATTCAAAACTCAGAACAACTGCATGCCTTATATGCATTTTTTAACCCAATCGCGCGTCAAATTCAGGCGTCTGGTCGCGTTGTCGTTGTTGGTACAACACCAGAAACTGCGAAAACTGTGAAACAAGCCATTGCACAACGTGCATTAGAAGGTTTTGTAAAATCAGTCGGTAAAGAGTTTAAGAAAGGGATTGCTGCACAGTTAGTCTATGTGGACGAAGGTGCTGAAGCAAACTTAGAATCTGCATTACGTTTTGTAATTTCACCACGTTCAGCTTATGTATCGGGTCAGGTGATTCGTGTATCTAAAGCAGATGTTGTGGATGTTGATTGGAATAAGCCGCTTGCAGGCAAAACAGCTGTTGTAACAGGTGCAAGCCGTGGTATTGGTGAAGCAATCGCACATGTATTGTCACGTGATGGCGCGCATGTGATTTGTTTAGACGTTCCACAGCAGCAAGCAGACCTTGACCGTGTTGCAGGTGAAATTGGCGGTTCTACGCTCGCGATTGATATTACTGCAAGCGATGCCGGTGAAAAAATCAAAGCGGCGGCAGCTGCTCAAGGTGGTTTGGATATCATCGTGCACAATGCAGGGATTACCCGTGACAAAACTTTGGCCAATATGAAACCTGAGCTTTGGGACTTGGTGATTAACATTAACTTGTCTGCGATTGAGCGTGTAAATGATTACCTTCTTGAAAATGATGGCTTCAATGCAAATGGTCGTATTGTGTGCGTATCTTCTATTTCAGGTATCGCAGGTAACTTAGGTCAAACCAATTATGCTGCTTCTAAAGCAGGTGTTGTTGGTGTGGTTAAATTTACTGCTCCATTATTGAAAAATGGCGTAACCATTAATGCTGTTGCTCCAGGCTTCATTGAAACGCAAATGACTGCTGCGATTCCATTTGCAATCCGTGAAGCAGGTCGTCGTATGAACTCGATGAGTCAAGGTGGTTTACCTGTAGACGTTGCTGAAACGATTGCGATGTTTGCTTCAACGGCATCGACAGGCTTGAACGGTAACGTGGTACGTGTGTGTGGTCAAAGCTTGTTAGGGGCTTAATTAATCCCTCCCGACCTCCCTTTGAAAAAGAGAGGAGAAGTCCCCCTTTATCAAAGGGGGATGAGGGGGATTTAAAATATCCTTCTTTAAAAGGAAGGGAACTTTATAAAGATAAAACTTCCAAAGGTTTAGTATGAATACTCGCCATTTTAGTCAACTTCCAAAACCTTATTTAGCCTATCCAAAAGTGATTCAAGGCTTGATTTTTAAAAAGCCTAAAGCTGAAAAAGTGCTGCCGCAAGTTGAATATGTGGTGGATTCATTTAAGGTTGATCAAAAGCATTTAAAAGCCTATAACGAAGTGTGTGGCTTTAAAAACAATGGTTATATCCCAGCGATTTATTTGGCTGTGCTTTCTCAAAGTTTGCAAATGCATATGATGACTACGGAAGCTTTTCCATTTGCGATCTTAGGTTTGGTACATATTCGTAACCAAGTGAAGCAATATCGCAAAGTTGGTGTGAATGAAACACTGTCATTGTCATGCAAATTTGGTGAATTACAGCCACATGATAAAGGCGTGCAATTTGACTTTATTACCACTGCAAAAGTGGGCGATGAAGTGGTTGTAGAATCATTAACCACGTATTTAGCACGTCAAAAAACAGAGAACAAAGCTGCGGCAAAATCTACCGAAACAAAGTCAGCTGAGTTGCAAGTTCAAGCTGAATGGAATGTTTCTGAAAATACCGGTCGCCGTTATGCGTTGACTTCTGGTGACTTTAACTTGATTCATATTCATGCTGTAACCGCTAAAGCGTTTGGTTTTAAACAAGCCATTGCACATGGTATGTGGAGTAAAGCCAAAGCCTTGTCGAGCTTAACTTTGCCAGATGCCTATGAAGCGGATGTCTGGTTTAAATTACCGATGTATTTGCCTTCTCAAGTTGAGTTCCTTACTGCACAAACGGGTAAAGATACAGAGTTTGCTATTCGAAATAGTAAGAACAAAAAGCCGCATGTAGCGGGAAGTGTAAAGGCACTTTAAGACTTAAGCCTAAATCGATATCGGTTTAGGCTTTTTTGTTTTAATCTCAAGCGATTCATATTCAAAGGAATGATGATGCAGGCGCTCAAAGAATATCTATTTGCACAGAAGAATAATTTTCAAGGTACGGTTGACGAGGCGTTTCAAGATTTGGCGGCGCAATTTAGCCGTATGCAGGATGCTCGAACCCACTTAGGCGGAGCCGCCTTAGTGGTGTATTTTAAAGGTCAAAAAGTTGTGGATATTTGGACCGGTAAAAAGTCAGCCGAAGAAGCTTGGCAGTCCAATACGCCCTCGGTCTGTTATTCCACGGGTAAAGGTGTACTTGCAACGCTTGCACATATCTTAGTGAGCGAAGGCTTTCTAGATTACGATACTCCCGTTGCCGTATATTGGCCGGAGTTTGCTCAAAATGGTAAGTCGGATATCACATTAAGGCACATGCTGAGTCATCAGAGTGGTTTATACGATATTCGTAATATCATTCAAACAGCATCTGAAATGGCTGATTGGTCACATATGCTTAAAGTCATCGAACAAGCTAAGCCACGTTTTGAGCCATCAACTGATGCAGCATATCAACCGTTAACCTTCGGTTGGCAAGTCGGTGGTGTACTTGAAAAGGCCACAGGTCGACCGCTTACAGAATTGATGCAACAGTATTTGGTTGAACCTTTAGCATTGGATCATGCTTTTTTTGGTGTACCAGAGCATCAACTTGGTAAGGTTGCACGCTTGATTCCGAAAAAGAAACAAGTAGAACGCACTATAGATGCTTCTGTTCAAGAAAATACCCAAGCGCAGACAACGAAAAAAAAGACCGAGACACGAAAACCGTCAATCTTTGATCAGCTCCTGCAAATTTCAGGACAAAATTTGCAAGACTTTCAAGATGGTATGATTCCTAAAGGAATGCGCAAGTTTTCATTTTTTAGTGATGAGGGTTTGCAAGCCATTATTCCTGCGGCAACAGGCGTATTTAGTGCTAATAGTTTAGCGAAAATCTATGCAATGCTAGCCAATCATGGCCAGTGGCGAGGACAGACCTTAATCACACCACAAGTTTTTGAATCTTTAAGTAAAATTCAATATAAAAAACGTGATCGTATTATGCCTTTACCGATGAATTGGCGTTTGGGATATCATCGAATTTTGACTTTAGGCAAATCGAGTCAAGGTTTTGGACATATTGGTTTTAATGGTTCTGGGGCTTGGTGTGATCCGCAGCGTGATTTAAGTTTTGCTTATACACATAACTTTGCGACGGGTTCAATCACCGGCGATTATCGCTTATGGGGCTTAACTCAAGAAACCTTACGCTGTGCAGATAAAGTATTAAAAGGTCGTAAAGGCTGGATTTAAGATACTTCGGAATAGAACAGAAATTGGGGAAATGTGAAAAATATGCTATTTTCCCTCGCAGTTTTAGACTGCTGTGATATCCCTATGAAAAAAGTTGTTTTGATTCCCTTAGTAGCAACGTCGGCAATGTTGGGTTGTCAGGATTCAACTCAAACGAAAGCAAAAGAGATAGAAGCGATTACTGCCGAAAAACAGCAAGCTGCATGGGTGGGTGATTTTAAAGGTACCACGCCGTGTATGGGCTGTCTTTCTCGTTGTGAAGATTGTCCCGGTATGGCTGTGGCTCTTGAGTTACATGAAGATCAAACCTATACACTTACTCGTGAAAGTCTAAGCGGTCATAACGACGTTGAAGTGCTAAAAGGTGTAATTCGTTTTAAAGATGAATCAAAGCAGCAGCTAGAACTTATGAATGTGCAAACGCGTAATCTTTTGTATGTAGATTTGGATCAGCAATTGCTTGAAATTCGTGAAGACCAGACGGCGAAACGCTATCAAATGCAGAGTGATTTTTTGCTAGGGAAAATCTAAAGTAAAAATCTTAAAGTTACATTGGTAAATTTAAAGTGTTGCAATTATGATCATTATAAGCTATTGATTGCTAAATTAATGATTTAGTAATGAGTGGTTTGTGGGCTTTAATAATCGTAATTTAGGATCACAATTTTCTGGGTTTTTAATTGCTTCAGTGATTGTTGGTAGTTTATATATTTTTTTCACTGATAAAAATGTTAACCGCTCTGCGGTATTGGCGAATTTAAATCTTTCTGTCGGGAATAATGATCAGCCGAATGCCTTAGAAAGAATAGAGCATGATTACGAAAGGCATGAGTCTGAATTGAAAAAAAATGCTCAGCCTTTTGTTGCTAAAGTAATGCTACGTTATTCTGATGATGGCTCAGTTCTAGGCCCGGTTCAGTTGAGGGCATCAAATAATACAGATGCGGTGTTCATTGTTAGAAATAAATTGAACAATGGAATTATGGCCATTGTGCAAGTACCAAGAAGAAGCAGCGAAAAATTAATGTTGCCAATTGGGAATTATTCAATTGAATATGCACAGGGTGATAGTTTTTGGCAGGGACTTGGTGAGTTTTGGGGAGCCGGTACAAAGTTTAATAAAAGTGAATTGGACCATTATGTAACAGAGGAATTTACTCAAACTGGTTCTAAGATAAGAGGAATTGGAATACAGATAGATACAGACGAGGGAACTGTCTCAGAACGAATTTCAAAAAAACAATTTGTAAGCGAATAAACTTGTAAATACAAATAAATTTATTTCAAAAGTTCTTAAATTCGAAGATATTGATCGAATTAGTTCCACTGACTAAGAACTTCATTCACTCTTAGACAAAAAAACAGTATGCTTACACCTGTAAAAAGGAGCATACATGTATCAAGTACTTGCACGAAAATACCGTCCACGAAATTTCATTGAACTCGTGGGGCAAAACCATGTGTCACGCGCACTTACCAGTGCCTTAGAACGTGGTCGGTTACATCATGCGTATTTATTTACAGGTACTCGTGGCGTGGGTAAAACCACCATTGCCCGTATTTTGGCAAAATGTCTGAACTGTGAAACAGGTGTAACCTCAACGCCGTGTGAAGTCTGCCCAACGTGTAAAGCAGTAAATGAAGGTCGTTTTATTGATTTAATTGAAATCGATGCGGCATCACGGACCAAAGTTGAAGATACGCGAGAACTACTCGATAACGTTCCTTATGCACCAACGCAAGGTCGCTTCAAAGTTTATCTAATCGATGAAGTGCATATGCTCTCTACGCATTCATTTAATGCGTTATTAAAGACGTTGGAAGAGCCGCCAGAGCATGTGAAGTTCTTATTTGCAACCACAGATCCACAAAAATTACCGATTACTGTCATTTCACGTTGCTTGCAATTTACTTTGCGTCCTTTAGCCGTGGATGAAATCACCATGCATCTGACCGATATTTTACAAAAAGAACAAATTCAAGCGGAGCAAGATGCGATTTGGCAAATTGCTGAATCGGCTCAAGGTTCACTGCGTGATGCATTGTCACTGACTGACCAAGCCATTGCCTATGGTCAGGGTTCAATTCAGCACCAAGATGTTAAAGACATGTTGGGCCTAATTGACCGTACCATTATTTATGATTTGATTTTAGCCATTCATCAAAATCAGCGTGAACGCGTGAGTGCTTTACTCATGCAATTCCGTCAACAAGCGCTGGATGTTTCTCTGGTATTAGATCAGTTGATTTCAACGTTACATGAACTGGCATTATTACAATACTTGCCAGACTTAGCGTTGAAATATAGCGCTGAGATCAATCAAAAAATTATGCAATTGTCGCAGTTGATTTCAGCTCAAGATTTGCAGCTGTATTATCAAGTCGCATGCAAAGGTCGGGCAGACTTGCAGTTGGCAGTCACGCAAGAGCAAGGTTTTGAGATGTGTGTGCTGCGTCTATTAGCATTCCGACCATTACAGCCAAACGAAATGTTGGTCTCTGCCGTACAGCAAGAGTCAGCCGCACAGCCACAGCTTGCTCAAAATCAGGCCGAAACAGTTCAGCCGACTCAAACACAGTCTTTGCAGCAACCCAATACCGTTGTTGAGTCTGCTGCACAGGTTGCCACTGTTGAGCAGCCTGAAGCTGTACCCGCTGTAGACACATCGCCAGCTTTCGATGATTTTGATGATTCACATTATGATGACGATGATGGCTATGTTTCTGCACCTGCAGCCGACGAACCTTCATCTGATGATTTTTTAGATGATCCTGAAGAGGATGTGATTAGCCAAACTTCTACAGCATCTACAGCAAATGGCACTCTAGATACGCAAGAGGTTGCACCGGTTGAGTCTGTATCGACACAGCAAAATGACACGCTTGTTATGGATGCCGTGGCAGAAGATACATTATTTGATTTAGATCCGACGCCGAGTACTGAAACTGAAGAAGTTGATGTGAGCGCTATAAATTTTGAAGATATTGCACCTTTAGAACCAACAGCTTTAGAGCCAACAAGTACACAGCCTGAAACAGCTCAGCCACATTTGATAAATGCCGTTGAACCACAACATGTGGTGAATGAATCAGTTTCGGGTGCTCAAGGCGACAATGGTTTTGATCTAGCATCACCACAAGTTACGCAAAGTTCCGTTTCTTCGGATGCTGTTCAAACGGGTTCATCCTCTACCTTGATGCCACAAGATATTTTGACTTTACAGCCTCAAACCCTTGAAGGTGAGTGGACGGTCGAAAAGTGGGAGTATTGGTTCCGAAATAGTCAACTTTCACCTGCGGTACAAGAGTTGGCGCAGCATGGCATTATGCGAGGTACGATTGACGGTGAATCGACTTTCCATATTCCAAAGCGATACGAAGCTTTAGTGACTCAATTACAGCATGTATTGGAACAAGCCATTCATGCGCAATGGTCAAAATGTCGTTTACATATCAGCTTTGAAGATGTCGAAGAAACCACACCGTATGCTTTACAACATGTCCGCAAAGAAAAAGCGTTTGCACGTGCAAATGAGTTATTACATGCAGAGCCTGTTGTGAAAGATTTGCTCAAAAGCTTTGATGGTGAGTTGCAAAATATCCAGCTCAAATAAGTTCTAAGCTGGATTCTAAAAATTGAAGTAAAAACTGGGTTAAAGCATCTCGCATATCATCGGGTATCGAGGTGCTTTTTCGTGTTTGGCGGTCGACAAACACATGTACGAAATGTCCTTGGGCTGCAGCCTCATTTTGTCCTTGTTTAAAAATAGCCAAGTCATAGCGCAGTGAAGAATTACCAATTTTTTCAATCGCAACCCCAACTTCAATGATTTCTGGATAGGACAGTTCTTGTAAAAAACTGCAGGCTGAATCGACCACTAAACCGATGATCGGGGTATTTTGCAAATCAAAACCGGCATGTTGAATCAAGAGTGCATTTGCAGCGGTATCAAAATAGCTGTAATAGGTGACATTATTGACATGGCCATACATATCGTTGTCTGCCCAACGCGTTTGGATTGGAAATAAAAATCGATAGTTTTGGCGGCGTTTAGTTTCAGGTTTCATCGTTGGTATTTTCTTTATTTCAAAAATGAGTGAACTTTAGGCATATATTGATTGGTAAATCTGGCGAGCATCTTCAAACTGCAGTTCTCGCGGATTATTTTGTAATAGTCGTGTTTGTAATAATGCGTCTTCTGCTAAACGATCGAGCATATTTTCAGGCACATTCAGTTGGCTGAGTTTTAGCACCAAACCGCTCTGATCTAAATGATTTTGCATATGATCAATAAATAAATCACATAAACCATCGGTACAGCCCGTACTGTATGGGTCTAGCCAACTCATAAGTTCTGCATAATGCTGCTTGGCCTGAGGTGCATTAAACTTTAACACTTCAGCGAGAACCAGTGCATTGGTATGACCATGCGAGAGATGAAAGTGTCCACCGAGTGGATAGGCGAGTGCATGCACCGCTGCAACTGGTGCATTAGCAAAGGCCTGACCTGCAAGCATTGAACCGACTAGCATGTGCTGACGCGCTTCGAGGTTATGTCCATCTTGTAAAACCACTGCTAAGTTTTTATTTAATAAACGCAAAGCTTGTTTGGCGAGCATATCCGCATACGGATTTTTTTTAATTTTTGACGTATAGGCTTCAATGGCATGCACCATGGCATCGATACCTGTCGCTGCGGTAATATGTGCGGGAAGATTTAAAGTAAAGTTCGCATCGAGGATACAGACATCGGCATACAGTACAGGGGAGACGATACCAGTTTTGGTGGTTTCACCTGTGGTGACGATAGAGATTGGTGTGACTTCAGAGCCCGTCCCAGCCGTTGTCGGGATCAAAATGAGCGGCAAGCGTGGTCGTTTTGCATTAGCAACACCATATAAATCACGGATCTGTTGTGTTTGCTTAGGATGAGCCAAGATCGCAATAATTTTAGCTACATCCATTGAACTTCCACCACCAAATCCAATAATCAAATCCACTTTTTCATTCTTGGCAAATTGAACTGCATCCAAAACTATATGTTCTGCAGGGTCAGCTTGAATACTGGAATAAATCACATAGTCTTGATGGATACTTTCTAAAATATCCAAAATGGGTAAATGCAATTGTTGCTGCAACATACCGGGGTCAGTCACAAGCATGACACGCTTGGCTTGAAAGTCGCCTAGGACCTCTCTCAGTTGGGAAATAGAGCCTAAGCCTGAAATAATATTGCTGACGGTTTGAAACTGAAATTGACTCATTGGCTTATCCCTAATTTTTTATATCCAAATAAACATTATTCTTGAGTGTTGATATAGGATTCATCCTGTAAATAACTTAACATAAGACGCTTGAAATAAAAGTAGTCTTGAGGTTGTTATGTCATCCAGCACGCCATATAAGGTGTTGTGTGTTTGTTTAGGAAATATTTGCCGTTCACCTACGGCTGAAGTGGTTCTCAGACATTTTTGTGATGAAGCGCAACTCAATATTCACGTCGATTCTGCGGGTACGAGCAATTATCATCCGGGCAAAGCGCCTGATCTACGTAGCCAACAGCATGCAAAATTACGTGGCTATAACTTATCTGCATTACGTGCACGTCAGTTAACGGTTCATGATTTTATTGAATTTGATTTGATTTTGGCCATGGACTACGAAAATTTAGACAATATTCAAAACCTCATGCAAAAGGCGCAGCAACAATTCGGTCAACTACGTGCACAAGTGTCTTTGATGAGTCAACATGATCACCAATATCCGCAACAAGAAGTACCAGATCCGTACTATGGTGGTGATGCAGGGTTTGAACATGTATTAGATCAATGCGAATCTAGCAGTCAGGCTTGGGTCAATTATTTAAAAACTCAGTTACAAGCACAGCAAAAAAATTAAGGTTTAAGAATGCAAATTCAAACACAGGTTCAGCTTAAGCCATTTAATACATTAAGCCTCGATGCTGTAGCATCTCATTATGTACGTGTTCAATCGGTAGAAGATATCCAAGCAGCGCTCGACTTTGCCAAAGCTGAGCAATTAAATGTATTGGTACTTTCAGGAGGCAGTAATATGCTGTTGCCTGAGCAAATACATGCTTTAGTGATGCACATGGATATTCAAGGGATTGAATATGTACAAGACGATGCCGATACACAGACTTTAAAAGTGGGTGCAGGGCAAGTGTGGCATGACTTTGTGCTATGGACGACGGCACACCAGTTTTATGGCTTACAAAATTTAGCATTGATACCCGGTTTAGTCGGTGCTTCACCTGTGCAAAATATTGGAGCTTATGGTGTTGAGGCGGGTGAATTTATTGAATCTGTGCAGGTCTATGATCGTGTAAAAAAACAGCAAAGTAGTATTAGCGCTGCCGATTGTCATTTTTCATATCGCCATAGTATTTTTAAAGATGAGCCAGAGCGTTTTATTATTACGCATGTCACGTTTAAACTTTTAAAACATGCAGATTTAAAATTAAATTATGGTGATTTAAAGCAGGCGGTAGGTGAAGACTTAAGTGCAGAAAACCTACAACAACAAGTCATTCATATTCGTCAAACCAAACTCCCAGATCCGAAAGAATTTCCAAATGTCGGAAGTTTCTTTAAAAATCCTGTGATTAGCCAGCAAGCCTTTGACCAAATTGCGCTGCAATTTCCCAATTTACCCCATTACCCGCAACCGAATAATGCGGTAAAACTAGCAGCTGGCTGGTTGATTGACCAAGCAGGTTGGAAAGGGAAATCTGTGGGTTCAGTGGGTATGTTCCATAAGCAAGCTTTGGTGTTGGTCAATTATCAGGACGCCACGCTGCAAGATGTGCGTACAACTTACAAAGCTGTACAACATGATGTTTTTGAAAAATTTAATATTGAACTACATCCTGAGCCTGTATTATTTGATACAAATGGCTTGATTCGATCTCACGCAGATCAATAAAAACACATAGGTTTTAGATTTATGCATAAAACACATTGGATGGTTCGCTTAGTACAAATTGCCGCAGTGCTATTTGTACTTTTGGGCTGTCTAATGATTTTTATCTATACGCCGTTTTATTCTAAATTGATCGTTAAAAGTTTAAATTATTTCGTTCCTGTAGAAGTCAATCAGCTCGCAGCGCAAAGTCAAAAACTCGGTGCTTTGAGTGATGATGATAACTATGAGCCGGGCTCAGATTTATGGATTGCACGCCAAGCGTATTTACAACTCATGGAGCAAACCATACAGTCCGATGAGCCTCAAGACTTGACCCTTATACAAGCGCGTTATAAGGCTTTACAGCAGCTCATTGAAGAAGAACATGAAAAAGAAATAAGTGATAATCAAAAGGACATACCGAAAGTTCCTTTGCTGAATCCTTCTGCATCCGAGGCGGCATCCTCTGAAGCAATGGCGGAAAATCCTGCTCAAAAAATGAAAGAGCTGCTTGAGCTCAATAGTGCGGAAAATAAAGGCCTGATGACTCAATATACTGAGTTCTTAAAAACCCATGAAATTGAGCAAGCTGCTTCAGAAGCAGAACCGATCGATGATGAAACGTATCTTGATCTTGCCAAAATGAAAGATAAAACCCTGAAGCAGCCAACCGCAGAGCCGTATGCGATCGTGGTGTTAGGTGGTGGTTTAACCTTAGCTAAAAATGATAAAGATATCGTAGTGAATGACTACACACGACTTCGACTGGAAAAAACACTCGATGTTGAACGAGCCAATAAGTTACCGATTGTACTGAGTGGTGTTGAAGCACCGTATATGCAAGCATGGTTGAAGCAATATGATGTCGATGCGAAATTGCTTGAAGACCGCAGTATGAATACTTGCGAAAATTCGCGTTTTAGTTCGTTGCTTTTACAGAAAAAAGGTGGGGCACCGACGGTTATTTTAATCACTGACCAATATCATATGCCTCGAACACGTCGTTTATTTGCATTAAATGGTATCGAAACCATTCCTGTTGTTGCACCTATGCCAACAACATTAACTACATGGCGACCAAGTGAAAAAAATTATGACCATAGTCGTCGTGCTAATTATGAATTATTAGCTACCTTACGTGACGTTTGGTTTGGCTCAAGTGACTGTCGGGAGGTCCCATAATGTCAGATATCCCATTTCTTAATCCTTCGATCCTTAAACAATTAGATCTTCCTGTTCCAAGTCGAGAATTAACCCCACAATTATTAGAACCGCTAAATTTAAATCGGCCGTTTGAGCCTAGTGTCGAAATACAATCTTATCGACGACTCTACGGCTTAGATGCCTTGAACTGTGAACATTGGCAAGGCTATGTAGAAATGCCTTTGTTCAAATTACATGTACAAGTATTTCAACCGAAACTGAAAACTGAAACGGATGTCATTAAAGGCACTGTATTTTTATTGCATGGTTATTTAGAGCATAGTGGAATATATCAGCCGATTATTCGTGAGCTCTTAGATCAAGGTTTTAGTGTTTTGACCTATGATTTACCGGGGCATGGTCTAAGTAATGGATCGCCAGCCAGTATTCAAAACTTTGACCATTACCAACAAGTTTTGGAAGCGGTATATCGTTATGTGAAACATGCAGCTCAATTACCGACACCGTGGTTAGGGATTGGGCAGAGTACGGGTGGTGCGATTTGGCTGCATCATCTGTTAGATTTTGCTGAACATCGCAAAAACCCTTATGTCGAACGGGTTTTATTATTATCTCCGCTGATTCGTCCTGCAAAAACGGCATGGTGGCATAACTCGGTTGGATTAGGCATTATTCGTCGTATTAAACGTGAAGTGCCACGTCATTTTAGACGGAATAATCACAACCCTGAGTTTTTACGTTTTGTACGTTTAAAGGATCCTCTACAACCTCGAATGATGGGGATGGATTGGATTTTGGCCATGTCAAAATGGATGCAGGAAATGGAAGAACGACCTGCGTGTCGTATTCCAGTGTGGTTAGCTCAAGGCGCACAGGATCAAACGGTGGATTGGCGTTATAACATTGAGTTTATACGTCGTAAATTCCGTTTACAGACGCTTCTCATGCTTGAAGAAGGTTCACATCAGCTGATTAATGAACGTGCCGATATTCGTGCTGCATTAACAGGTTTGATCCCGGCATTCTTGCATGCTCAATCGAATAGTAAGTCTTATTACTAACTGATGTTACGCACTAACATCAGGAGCGTAATTTGATTCAAATAAAAGTACGATACGCGGGAAGTTCATCCGCAAGTGTTTGAGACAGGACTACTTCTAATCAAAAATGTTTTTGCAATACTTTGAATAATTTGACGCTAGTGAACGAGTTTTGTCGGTGAGGTGCATTGCACCGCAAGATGGTTTCCTTGCGAAGCTTTGCTTCTCATTTTGCCGAATGAGAAACAACGTTTCGTAAGAGTACCTCCTGCCGAAGGCTAATCCCTATGTTTAAGCCCTAGATGTAAGACTCCGTCGAATAGGTTTAAAAATTATTTTAAAATGCGTAATTACTTTTACGCGCGTAACATCAGTTACTAATTGACGATTGAGCACAGCCTACCTTAATCAGTGTGATGGATCTAGACGAAAAAAAGAGGCGTGGACGCCTCTTTTTTTTGGGTGGAGGAATCAGAACTTTTCTAGATGGGCCATATTCCACATACGGAAATAGAAGTTTTCTTCATCTTTATTTTCACAACTGAGCAGCTCCCCGTCTTTTAACCAAAAATGTAGCTGTGCATAGTTTTTAATTTCACGGTTATTAATCCGCTGCGCTAGATGGTGCGCACGGATATCTGATGGATGTTGTAAACCTGCTGAGGCAATAAGTTCAGATAAACCATGCATGGTGTTCTTGTGGAAATTAAAAACACGTTCTGCTTTGGTCGGAACATGGATGGCTTTTTGACGGTCTTTGTCCTGCGTTGCAACGCCAACAGGACATTGGTTGGTGTGACAGCTTTGAGCCTGAATACACCCGACTGCAAACATAAAGCCACGAGCCGAATTGACCCAATCTGCGCCAATTGCCATGGTACTGGCAATATCAAAAGCACTAATAATTTTACCACTGGCACCGACTTTAATTTTTGAACGCAAGCCTGCACCAATCAGGGTGTTATTGACAAAGAGTAGGCCTTCACGCAGTGGTGTCCCCATATTATCAATCAGTTCTATAGGTGCAGCGCCAGTCCCACCTTCAGAACCATCCACCACGATAAAATCAGGTGTAATCCCCGTATGTAACATGGCTTTTACGATACTCATAAATTGCCACGGTTGCCCGATACACAGTTTAAAACCCACAGGTTTGCCTTCTGACAGTTCGCGCAATTGCTGAATAAATTGCATCATTTCTATAGGGGTGCTAAAGGCAGGATGGCTAGATGGCGAGATACAGTCATGTTCACGGCTGACACCACGGATTTGAGCAATCTCTTCGGAAATTTTGTCTTTAGGTAAAATGCCACCATGGCCTGGTTTTGCACCTTGAGATAATTTGATCTCAATCATTTTGACTTGAGGGTGCTTGGCTTGTTCAGCAAAACGTACAGGGTCGAATTGACCATCAATCGTACGGCAGCCAAAGTAACCACTACCGAGTTCCCAGACAATGTCGCCACCATTTTCCAAGTGATACGGACTGATACTGCCTTCACCGGTGTCATGGTAGAAATTGCCCATTTTTGCGCCTAAGTTTAAGGCACGAATGGCATTGGCACTTAAACTACCAAAGCTCATCGCAGAAATGTTTAATATTGATGCGCTATACGGTTGCTTACACTGTTCATTGCCGATGTTAATACGGAAAGTTTCAGGAATGGCAGGAATGCAAGGTGACAAGGAGTGATTGATAAAGCGGTAATCATTTTGGTATACATCAACAATTGAACCAAATGGTTTATCTGCATTTTGGTTTTTTGCACGTTGATAGACCAAACTACGCTGCATACGAGAAAAGGGCAGTGCATCTTGATCAGATTCAATAAAATATTGGCGAATTTCAGGTCGAAATTCTTCAAAAAGAAAACGAAAGTGCCCCATGATGGGGTAATTTTTTAAGATCGAATGTTTGTTTTGTATGACGTCATACAAACCCAATAAACTCAAAAGCCCAGTAATGACCCAGATACTATTCAATAAGGTCTGTGGAATAAAATATTGAATATAACGAGGGGAATAACCTAAATGAAAACTCGAAATGAGTAGGAAGATAAAAATACAAGCAAACCAAATGGAATGTCGAGAGAAAAAAGTATTTAAAAGTTTATGTCTGATAGTTTGCGCTGGACTGGCCATATTTTGAAAAATCTTATTCAGCTCATTTGCTCATAATTTGCCGAGTTTATGCACAATGCTCAAGCTTTAATTTGTTGATTCAGTGTAGCATTTATAAAAAACAGCACTGAAGTTGGATGAATTTTTCATTTAAAGCCAAATGAGATAAGAAAAGCAGGAATGTTCTTTAAGAAAATTTGTGAAAAGTAGCGCGGTTCTTGTTATTTCACGGTGTGCAAAATGGAGGTTAAAGTGATTTTACTTTCTAAACACGAGGTGCTGAATATGACTATGAAATCTATTCGTTATAATAATGCCGACCTAGCCTGCCTATGTCAGTAATTGATTATAGCCATGAGAAGTTAGCGCTACGGCATAAGGTATTCAGCAGATACTTATGCTGTAGTTCCTTTGACCTAAACGACTAAAATTACAAAAATATTCTAAGAAATTATCCAGTCCCAGCGTTGGGACTTTTTTATGTGTTGATATTTTAAGGGAAAATCTAAGCATAAATAATGTACTAGATATTCATTATGCGTTAGAAGTTGTCACCTCAAATAAAAGAATGATACGCGGTAAGGTCATCCGCAAGTGTTTGAGACAGGACTACATTTATTTAAAAATGTTTTTGCGATACTTTGAATAAGTAGACGTTAGTGAACGAGTTTTGCGGATGACAATGGTTTTGGGTACTTTTGCCGAAACAAAAGTACCTCCAGCCGAAGGCTAATTCCTTTATTTAAACCCTAGATGTAAGACTCCGTCGAATAGACTTAAAAATCATTTTTAAAATGCGAAATTACTTTTATGTGCGTAACATTAGTTAGTATTTAAGGTAGCAGAAAACCTTAGATCGGTTTAATCATTGCGTTGTTGTACAACTATAGCGACTTCTTCAGGTTCAATTTTCTGAATCTTTTTCCCAAAACTACGCAGCCACCATGTTAACTGAGAGGTAAATGGTACTGTTGCGCTAACTTCAACCCAGTCATCTTCGGTTTTTTGAATCACTTGATCTTTACTTAGCTGACTTTCTTCAAAATAAACTGCTTCTGATTCCGACATGGTTAATTTGAGCTGAATCATTTCAGTCGGCTTATTGAAGTCCACACGGAAGCCAAGCGCTCCAGAGTCAATATAGGCATCAATATCAAAATCGACAGGGTGTAATGCACGTGAATTTAAGACTGTAGCTGATTTAAAACGATGTAAAGCAAAGGTTTGGATGTCTGTTTTGTCATGACGTGTGCACACCAAATAAATAATTGCACCTTTTTGGACCAACGCCAGTGGATTTAAAATATAGGTCTTTTCTTCGCTTTGCTGTCCACGACCTTGATATTGACATTCCAGTTGTTTGTCTTGTAGTAAACCTTCATAAATCGATTGCTGTGCGGCCTTTTCAACCACTGGTGGAATCAATGGCTGAGTTGCTGGCACGATTCGCACGCGGTTAATCCACTGACGAACATTATTTTGCGACGATAGACTTCGACGTGCGAGGTCAAACCAAGGATTCATTTCTTCAATTAAGCTTGGTGGAAGCAAATGTTTTAGGTGCTCCTCAACCATCATAAAGGTGACCGCTTGTGAGCTGGTCATATGAGGCAAGCTTTGAATAGGTGCATCAGAACGCCAACGCCAGCCTTGCGGCGTTGTTTTACTGCTCTCAATTGGGAAACGTAGAGAAATTTGGTTTAAGTCACGCTGAATGGTGCGTAGGCTGATATCAATGCCTTCACGGTTCAGTATTTCTTGTAATTCACGCGTACCCATCCACTTACCTGTGGACAGTCGTGAAAGAATTTGCCACTGACGATAGAGGCTGTTCGACGTTTCTTTTTCTTGTGAAGACATAATCTCGTGCTTGAACTTGGACTTAAATGAATAAAATGATGCTGTGGGACACAATAAGAAATCTTCCTGCGTTAAGCAAGTCTTCATCTGAAAAAACTAACATGATTTTAATAACGCAATTTGACATAACTTGAGCAGTTACATGCTGTACCACTTTGCAAAAATGATGCATAAATAATCAAAGAGAAGCAGCATATGTATTGATGGCATATATATTGCTTTATCTGATTTACAAAACATGACAAAAACATGGAGTTGCTATGCTGAAAGAAAATCGTAATACAACTTCAAATGGAATTGAGGGTTATGAGGCAAAGTTGGTTAATACTTCTGTCTCTACATTAAAAACTTTACCACTTGCTCGAGGACATGCGCTGTTTAATCAATTTAATTCGGATTTTTTTAATGAAATGCGCGACAGCAAAACGGTAGTAAAAGAATCATGCCAACGGATAGAGCAGTGGTTATCACAGCATACGCTTGATGAATTGAAGCAACTAAATCAGGTTGCAAAACAACATTTTCTCTATGAAGGCATTACCTTTACAGTGTATGGCGAAGATGAGGGCATTGAACGCACCATACCTTATGATCTTATTCCGCGTGTGATTGCACGAAAGGAATGGAATAATTTATCTCTAGGCTGCGCACAGCGCGTGAAAGCACTCAATCTGTTTTTACATGATGTCTATCATCAACAAGATATTTTAAAAGCAGGAATTATTCCTGAACTGCAAGTCTTAACCCATGAAGCCTATTTGCCACAAATGTATATGCATGGGCTAAAAGGTAAAATTTATAGCCAAATCAGTGGCATTGATATCATACGTGATCAATCAGGCGAATTTTACGTCCTTGAGGATAATCTTAGAACACCGTCTGGTGTGTCGTATATGCTGGAAAGCCGTAAGATCAGTCAAAAACTGATGCCTGAACTTTGCCAGCAAAGCAACATCATGGGGATTGAGCAGTATCCGCAGCTTTTACGTGAAATTCTTGCAGAAAATGCCTACGTCGATAACCCGTTTATCGTGGTTTTAACCCCAGGGCGTTTTAACAGTGCGTATTATGAACATGCCTTTTTGGCAAGGGAGATGGATGTACCCTTAGTGACATCGCGTGACCTTTATGTAGAAAACGATAAGGTTTATGTGAAAACCATTAAAGGCCGACAACAGGTTGATGTAATTTATCGTCGTGTGGATGATGCTTTTCTCGATCCATTATGTTTCAAACCTGACAGTACTTTGGGCGTAGCAGGGCTCATGTCAGCGTATATGCAACATAATGTGGTCATTGCAAATGCACCGGGAACAGGCGTAGCAGATGATAAATCGATTTATCCATATGTGGATAAAATGATTCATTTCTATTTAGGCGAACAAGCGATCCTGAAAAATGTGCCGACCTATCAATGTCGTGAGCAGAACGAATTGGATTATGTGCTCTCGAATATCGAAAAATTGGTGGTCAAAGAAGCGCAGGGTTCAGGTGGTTACGGCATGCTGATCGGTCCACAAGCTTCTTTACAAGAATTAAATAGCTTTAAAGATAAAGTGGCCGCAGCACCACATTTATATATTGCACAGCCGACTTTAAATTTATCTGTCAGCCCAACCCTAAGTGAGGCGGGTGTTTCGGAACGCCATATCGATTTACGCCCATTTGTACTGAGTTCACCATATCGAACTGAAATTGTACCGGGTGGCTTAACTCGTGTCGCGATGCAAGCAGGTTCATTAGTAGTGAATTCTTCTCAAGGCGGCGGCATTAAAGATACGTGGGTAGTAGACGATTTACGCTCATAGCACTCCAGTGAAGGAGCAAAACATGATTTTATTAAACAGTAATGCAGAACATATTTTTTGGTTGGGGCGTTATTTAGCACGTACTCAATATTTATGCAGTATTTTCCCTTTTCAAGATGTTGATACGGCATTGAACTATGCACATGCTTTTTGTTTGCCAGCATTTGATGCCGACTCAATGAATGAGTTAGTTTTAAATGCGGAGCAGCCGGCGTCATTTTCCAGCCAATTTCAATATGCGCAAAGTAATATTCAGGACTTAAGGGGTGTACTTTCAGCAAAAAGTTATGCAGAACTCAGCCGTTTAATTCGTAATGCGAGTGATAACCCAGGTTATATCTGTGACGTGGTAACAGATTGCCAAGATGTTTTAGAGTCCGAATCTGAAGATGTATTTTTATTTTTTAGTTTAGGACAAGCCATAGAGCAGCTTGATCGCCAGTTACGCATGCAGCAGGACATTCAACACACCCTAGCGAAGATTGAACATATTGTCATGGCTTTGGTTCAGTTTGGATGGGAAAGCGTGCAAGAGGCATGGTTGGCACTTAAACAGCAGCCGAATAGCCAAAACTTCTACCATTTCAGTGATCATATCCAAAATATGTTTGAGGTGGCTGTATGAGGCTCATGATCAACCATCAGACCCATTATGTTTACACTGATGTGGTAAACAGAAGCATTCAATATATCAAAATGACCCCGTCCACCAATGCACACCAACAGGTGCAAAATTGGGATGTGAGTGTGCCGGGGCAGCGTGATATGCAATTGGATACTTTTGGTAATGTGTGGTTGACCACAACGCAGCGCGAACCTTATCTGCAAATGACCATTATGGCGCAGGGCATCGTAGAGATGAATTTGAGTTCAAATGATTCAAATGCGGATGATTTAAACCCGAAATTGTTTTTACAGCCAACGCCGAGTACGCAGTACGATATTCACATGAAAAGTTTTGCCGATTGCTATGTCCCTCGTATCAATCGTGCCAATCTGATTCGTTTGGCTGAAGCGATATTGGCGCATATTCCCTATGTATCGAATCAAACATCGGTACATACTTCAGCGATTGATGCTTTTCATCATAAGCAAGGGGTATGTCAGGATCATAGCCATGTCATGATCGCAATGTGTCGCTATTTGGGTATTCCTGCACGTTATATTTCTGGGTATTTATTTGTGCCGAATAGTAGCCACCTTGCCAGTCACGCTTGGGTAGAAGTCTATATCGAAAATAAATGGTATTGTTTTGATGTCAGTAATCAGCTATTTACACCACAATCACATATTTATGTTGCGATTGGGCGGGACTACTGGGATGTAGCTCCAGTTCGAGGCGTTCGTGATAAAGGTGGTATTGAGTCTATGAGCTCAATTGTACAAGTGCTGAGTTGTTAATCATTTGAGGGATAAAAATGACCTATTGTTGTGCATTACGGTTAAAAGATGGCATGGTATTTATCAGTGATACACGGACAAATGCAGGTGTTGACCATATTTCAGTTTTTCGCAAACTTTATTCCTTTGGTATTGTGGGTGAGCGATTTATTACCATCCAAACCTCTGGAAATTTAGCCACAACACAAGCGGTCATTGGGCATTTACAAAATCAGCTAGAGGTCAAACAAGAGCCGAATTTATATAGTGTAAATACGATGTTCGAAGTGGCTGAATTGGTCGGGCATACCTTAAAAAAAGTCATCTCAGATGTCACATCAGATACTTTAGAACAAAGTAATTATTACTGTAGTTTATTGGTAGGCGGTCAAATTGGCAGTGCAGATATGCAGTTATATAACATCTATCCGCAAGGCAACTTTATTTGTGCGACACCGGATACCCCATATTTTCAAATTGGTGAAAGCAAATATGGCAAGCCGATACTCGACCGAACTTTGCGTTACGATATGCCACTCGATGAAGCAATGCGCTGTAGCTTGATTTCTTTTGATTCAACGATACGTTCAAATGTGTCAGTAGGTATGCCTTTAGATGCTTTGGTTTATAAAAAAGACAGTTTAGAAATACCAAATGGTAAGCGCATTTATGAAGAGGACCCATATTTCACCATGATCAGTAAAGGCTGGTCAGAAGCATTGCGTCAGGGTTTGATTGAATTGGCAAAACCAACAGCTGACTATTTTCAATAACCATTTGATCAACAAATCGATCAATTTAAAAAGTGAATAAAAAAAGCGAGATAAAAAAAAGCCCAGATTTGATCTGGGCTTTTTGATTTGGCGTAATTAAGCTAATTTACGTACAGGGCGCGCGCTCATACGGCATAATAATTCATAGCCAATGGTTCCGTTCGCTTCTGCAACGTCATCAACCAGACGATCTTTGCCCCAAAGCTCAACTTCAGTGCCTATCGGTGCATGCATACCGGTGATATCAATCGCAATCATATCCATGGCAACACGGCCAATCACACGCGTTTTCTGTCCATGGATGGATACATAGTTTTGTTTAGGGAAGGCACGTGGATAACCGTCACCATAACCAATCGACACAATCGCAAGATTCATTTCTTGTTCTGCAACGAAAGTCGATCCATAACCCACAGATTCACCAGCTTGAATGGTATTTAAAGCAATCACTTCAGCGGTAAAGGTCATCACCGGTTTAAGATCTAATGCTTCTACAGAACGGTCTGAGAAAGGTGTCGCGCCATATAGCATGATGCCTGGGCGAACAAAATCAAAATTCAGTTCTGGCCATTTGAAAATCGCAGCCGAGTTACAGCACGAACCCATGATTGGCGCACAAGCTTCTTTTACGTGTAAGAATTGTTCACGTTGTTGGTCATTTAAAGGATGATTTTCTGCGTCTGCATTGGCAAAGTGCATCGCCAGTACGCAAGTAAAACCTTCCGCCTTTAAAGCATTGATGACATCAATAATTTCAGGCACTTTAAAACCTAAACGGTTCATACCGCTGTTGAGTTTGACCCAAACTTTCAGACCTTGAGCAATATAGGCATCCTTATGTGCACGTAACCAATCTAGTTGTTGCTGATGATGCACCACACATTCAATTTTTTTATCGATGATAATTTGCATTTCATCATCTGAGAAAATGCCTTCAATTAAAGTAATGGGTTGTTCATAACCCAGTTCGCGAATTTCTAAGGCTTCTTCTAGGCAGGCAACACCGAAGGCATCACTGTCTTTTAAGGCTGCTAAGCAGTCTTTAACTCCATGTCCATAAGCATTGGCTTTCACCATGCTTACAATTTTAGCGGTTGGGGCAAGTTGTTTGACACGGTTTAAATTATATTGCAGTGCCTGACTGTCAATATAAACTGTTGCTTGGCGCACCCTAAATACTCCTTGGGAATGACAATTGGTAATTTGTGTTAGATACACTGTGGAGTAATAAATAAATACTAAAAATAGTTCTATTTAAAAATATTCACTATTGTAGACCTATCAACCTCAAATAGACATGAACATTTAAGTTTTTGATCATAAATTAATTTAAGATCGAAAAATCTATTAGGTTATTGATTGCAAATAATTTGTAAAAGTTTCAGACTTTATTTTTCATATAAAACTATACGTTCTAAAAGCTATTATGGTGTTAGATGCTCTCACTCAGGAAATTCTAAACTGTACGAGTTATGGCAAGACTCAGAAGATTGTGGAGAGTGGGTTCGTAATTTAAATGAACTCAAAGAGAGATTAAACAATGCATTTTAAACTTGGATATGTTGAATAAATAATGAAAATATTTTGTTATCTGGGATCGAGTACTTTATTTTTTTGTCAGTCAGTTATGGCTTGTATGCCACATTCACCCAATGACGTTTTTATTGCCCGTTACCAAGGTTCACTGGCAGTACAGGAGAGTTCAGACTTCATTTTTGAACTCAGTTCAGGTCAATTTATTTTTCGCTCAATACTAGATGAGGTTAAATATAAAAAGCCTACTCAATGGTACAGTGGATTTTCAGGTAAAAGTACAGCTAAAAACCAATTAATTATTGGTTTAGCTTATGCACCAGATGGTGCTAAACCCCAGCAATATCAAGTAGTTTCATTTGCAACATTAAACTGTAAGAATGACCAGCTTGTTTTATCTAAACCGATTGTCCCATTTTTAGCTTGGAATAAGCAGACCTCAAATTGTTCTACAGTCGATAGATCAGAGGTTGGGATTTTAGATGGTTTTATAGACTATGATCAGACACATTATTTGGCGCAACTGCAACAAAAGTATCCGACATGCAAGCAATTAAATAAAGCATTTCCATCACTTGAAATGGAAGAAAATAGTCAAGATTATAAATTACTCTCAAGTTGGAAACTATGGTGGGCAAAGTTAATAAGTCAGATTAAAACATGGTTTTAATAAAAAAGAGCAATGCAAGCATTACTCTTCATCATCATACTGAGCATAAAACTCAGGGGAGAGGTTACTAAATTTGGTGTATTGACCTTCGAAGGCAAGACGCACAGTACCAATTGGACCGTTACGCTGTTTACCAATAATAATTTCTGCAGTACCTGCTTCTTTAGACTCTTTGTTATAAACCTCGTCGCGGTAAATAAACATGATCAAATCGGCATCCTGCTCGATTGCACCTGATTCACGTAAGTCGGACATCACTGGGCGTTTATTAGGACGGTTTTCCAGTGATCGGTTCAACTGTGACAGTGCAATTACTGGGCAGTGCATTTCTTTAGCCAGTGCTTTTAAGCTTCGGGAAATTTCCGAGATCTCGCCAACACGGTTATCGCCCATACCGGGTACTTTCATAAGCTGCAAGTAATCGACCATAATGCAGCCAAGTTTACCGCCGTGCATTTTGGCAATTCGGCGCGCGCGGGCACGTACTTCCGTTGGAGGTAGTGCAGACGAGTCATCGATATACAAATTCTTTTCTTGGAGATGCACAATGGTACTGGTCACTTTTGACCATTCATCAGCATCCATTTTACCTGCACGTAAATGCCCTTGGTGTACACGACCGAACGAGGAAATCAAACGCATGGCAATCGAGTCAGCGGGCATCTCCATGGAATAAACCAGAGCGGGCAGGTTGTTATTAAACAGCACACTTTCAACCAAGTTCATGGCAAAAGTGGTTTTACCCATCGATGGACGGGCCGCTACAATAATCAAATCGCCTGCTTGCATACCTGAGGTTTTATTATCTAGTTCAACAAATCCAGTGGTTAAACCCGTGATACTGCCTTCAGTTTGTGAAAGTTCATTCAATTTATCAAAAACACTAGCAACGACAGAGTTAATAGCTTTAGGGCCTTGTGCTTTGGCGTTGTTGTTGTGTTGCTCGGCAATCGAGAAAATATTGGTTTCTGCTAGATCTAAAATTTCACTGACCGTACGACCTTTGGTGTCATAGGCATTTTGTAAAATTTCTGAGCTGACTTTAATCATGCTGCGTAAAGTGGAAAACTCTTTAATTTTTGCAGCATACGTTTCAAGGTTATAGAAACTTGAAGGTGAATCTGACATGAGTTGCATCAGATATTCTTCGCCACCAGCAGCATCGAGCAAGTTTTGTTTAATCAGCCAGTCATTGACCAAGACCGCATCATAAGGTGAGCTATCTTTTGACAGTTGATCGATGGCACGGAAAATATATTTATGACGGGTCGCATAAAAATCAGCTTCAGTCAGTACATCACCCACTTGCTCAAAAGATTCTGCAACGGTCATCAGTGCAGCAAGCACGGCTTGTTCAATCGCAAGGTTATGGGGTGGGGTACGAAACTCTTTCAACGAACTTTGTTCTGTGGTTTTTGCTGTTGGCGTAGAGTTTGGCTTGCTGGCATTCGCCTGTGACATAAAAATCCCTGATGCTGAAACCATTTAATGTGATGGAAATGGGTGCTAATTACAGTTTTTTCAACTCTTCATTGAACTGAAATGATAGGCGTTTTCTACAGAAATGCGAACAAGTATTTCCGATTAATTCGTCATACATTGAATTGAATGAAGAGTTAAAAATATAAAAAAGTTGGAGCACTATTTTTTACAGATAAAAAAAGAGCATGCGTAAGCATGCTCTTTTCTTTGCAAGAAATTACTCAGCTACGATAGTAACTAGAACTTCTGCAACAACATCATGATGCAATTGGATTGCGATGTTGAATTCACCAGTGTTGCGAAGCGCACCATTTGGTAAACGAACTTCTGCACGGTCTACAACAAGACCAGCATTAGTTAACGCGTCAGCGATGTCACGAGTACCGATAGAACCGAATAGTTTACCTTCGTCACCAGCTTTAGCAGTGATCACGATGTTAACTTCGTTCAATTGGTCAGCACGTGCTTGAGCAGCAGCTAATACTTCAGCTTCTTGTTTCTCAAGTTCAGCACGACGAGCTTCAAATGCAGCAGTGTTAGCTTCAGTAGCAGCAACTGCTTTACCTTGAGGGATAAGGAAGTTACGGCCGTAACCAGCTTTAACTGAAACTTTATCGCCTAATTTACCAAGGTTTTTAATGCGTTGTAATAAGATAATATCCACAGCTCAACCTCACTTATGATTGTCAGTGTAAGGGATCAAAGACAAGTAGCGAGCTTGTTTGATAGCAAGCGCTAATTGACGTTGGTAACGAGCTTTAGTACCTGTAATACGGCTAGGAACAATCTTGCCGTTTTCAGTGATGTACTGTTTTAAAGTGTCGATATCTTTGTAGTCGATGTACGTAACGTTCTCAGCTGTAAAGCGGCAGAACTTGCGACGACGGTAAAAACGTGCCATGTTATGTTCTCCTTATGCTTCAGCAGAGTCTTGAGCTTGTTGTGCTTCTTCACGTTGAGCTTTACGCGCACGTTTTTCTTCAGCACTCTTAGCCAATAGTGACTCTTCAGTGATAGCGTTTTCACGACGGATGATAAGGCTACGAATGATTGCGTCGTTGTAACGGAACAATTCTTCTAGCTCATCAAGAGTAGTTTGACCACACTCAACATTCATAAGAATGTAGTGAGCTTTGTGGATCTTGTTGATTGGGTAAGCCAATTGACGACGACCCCAGTCTTCAAGACGGTGGATTTGACCTTCAGCTTCTTTGATGTGAGTTAGGTAACGTTCTACCATACCCACAACTTGATCGCTTTGGTCTGGATGTACCAATAGTACGATTTCGTAGTGACGCATTGTCAGCTCCTTACGGTTTAGGCAGCCCCAATCATTAATTGATTGAAGCAAGGAGTCACAACCAAAGTTGTGTCGCAAAGTTTGCGAAGCGTGAATTTTAGAGCGTTTAGGTTTGAAATACAAGGCATGGATTTAAAATGCTTGAATTATTTATGGTTTAAGGCTGATTAGCGGTACGCAATAAAAACACCACATAACCTTTGAAATAAGGATCTTGAATTAAATGTTTGGGTGCTTGCCAAAGGCCATTTTGTACAAGGCCTATTTTATAAGGTAGTTTTAATTTTGAGACTTTATTCAAATAGCTCGTGTAATTCTCGATCGTGACACTACCACGATAAGTTTGAATAGCGATCTCATCAATATTGCGTCGCAAAACACTGAGCGTTTGCTGATCTTGAATATTTGTCCAATCCATTAAACCAGTAATGCTTAAACGATATTTTTGAGGTAGTTGCTTTCGTATATTTTCAAGGAATAAGGCATATTGATGAATGTTTTTAGTTTTTGCGTCAAAATCGATTTGTAAGCCTTGAATCTGATTGCCATTTTTTTCCCAATATTTAAGCCGCTGCAAAATTTGCTGAATATTGTTATTTGACCATTGTAAATGATGGCTACGGATTACAATCCAAATTTTCTGCTGTGGTTTATGGAGGACTTGAATACCTTGTGGGATAAACTCGGATTGCTTTAACGGTTTATTCCAATTCATTTCACCTTGTAAAATATAGAGCTCCGTGGCTTGCTGTAAGTAGGGGCTACTAGAAATATTGCCCCAAATCCAAAAACTTGAATAATGTGCTGCATTAACACGTTGCTGTATTTCGGTGTGAGCTTGTTGTGTATTTCCAGATTGGGCAGGTGAACATGCGGAACACAAAACAATGCTCAATATGAACAAAAGTTCTAATGTATTTACCCGCCTTATCACCTGCAAAATCATCATCAATTACCAATAATATTTTAGAGATTTAGCCCAGCTGGTTTCTGGATAGTCGCGTTTGATTTGATCAAACCATTGTTTTCGAACCGACTTATTTACATCTTTGTCTTGGCATTCATTATTGCCACTTGGCGCATAACATTGAATGGCACGGTACAGCGCATAAGCCGTTAATTCAGATTTTGTCCCTGTTTTAATAATGTTTTTATATACATCGCCACGGGCAAAATAAGTACCCTTGAAACTTTGCAGTGAATGATCAGGCAGGTAGTTGAGATTTAGTATGGTATAGGCTTGTGAACTACGCGCATATTCACCTAAGCATAAATTAAGGCTCAGGTCTTTTGGGTTGACTTGCAATTGTTGGGTCAAAGTTGCCAAGTCAGGACATTTAATCGAATTGCTCACGCTTGCACCTTTCCATAAGAAATTTGCAAATGATGGCTGATTGCGAAACTTCTCCGCAGTGTTTTGTTCAGTATTAAATTGAGCCGCGTTGCTTGGTAATTCACGATACGCTTGGTTAAATAAATCAAAGTTTTGATAAGCCAATGACTTATTTAGTAGGGTATAAAGCGCAACATTTTTTTGATCTTGCGTGGCCACGTTATTTTTGACCACAGACATTAAACTTTGTTCATTCGCTGCATCGACTAAATATTGTTGCTGTAGATAAGCTTGCTTGATTTTGGCTGAAGAACCAATAAATTGTGCAGTATTTTGCTGTTGAGCATAGTAACGATACAGCATAAGTTCAGCCAATCCACGTTGTTCGGCGGTTTTGCTGATGGAAAGTAGGTTTTCCCAATATTTTTGAGTGGTTTGATTTCGCCCACTAGCTTCCAGAATGCGGCCTTTAAGTAGTAGCTGACTCAACTGTAGGTAACTGTTGATGCTGCTCGGTACTTGTTGTGGCAGATATTTGAGTGCTTCTTGTGCTTTGTTTTGCACATAAAATAAGTGATTTGCCTGCAAATACTGGAACAGTTCTGGTGAATCTTTAAAATAATTTTTCTGTGCGTTTAACTCAGCCCATGAAATGACCACATCATCTGCCGTTTCTTTTTTGCGCATATGCATAAGGTCATAAATGCTAAGAAAAAATGGATCTTTCAAATTTTTGACATTGAGTCTATTACTTTGAAAAACATGTCGATCTAATTCATAAGGTAGATTTGGCAATTCTAAATTATAGACGCTGGATGTTGGATGATTGATTTGCCAAACATATTCATTGATCAGTAAATCGTGTTTACCGCTGAGCCAAAAACCACGTCTTAATAAACCGCGTGCGCTTGCAGCATATTGACCCTGCGGATAGAGCTTAAAGTACTGAGTAATGTTATTAAAAAAAGTGGTTAATAAGTTTTGATTGAGTTTGTCATGTACTAAATCACCATATTCACCAACACCACTTTGATAGGCTTCATTTAAGGTGCTACGAATAAGCATATATTGAGAAGTTTCTTTTAACCACGTTTGATCAACATTGGTTAGTACTGAATAAATCTTAGTCGCTGTGGAAAAGTGAGCATTATAAAAAGAGATCGTTGCATTTAAATAGGATACATATTGACGTGCAGCGGCAGACCAATTGGGATTCACGCTCAGTAAAGCTAATGTGTTTTCACAGTTATTAATTTTTTCACGCTCGTGGATCAACATGTCTTTTTCACTGCTTGAAAGCTTAGTGTCGGTTTTGACTTGTTGAATAAACGCGTGCGCACCATTTTGCAGGCTATTGCAATGCTCGTTATAGCTTAAATCTGGTGCTTTTAGAGGTTTGCGTGCATTTGGCAATTTATTGTGGCTATTCACTAAAAGACTGGAAACTTCAAAAGGGACTTTGCTATAGCTAGTTGTCCATAAAGTGGATTTTTCTTCTTGAATATTAAATTTGGCAATGCCTAAATCGCTAAGCAACAGCAGCATATTGGTTTGATTGTCATTTGCCGGCGTGAGCGCAGGCAATTCATTGCATGCAGTATAGGCATTGGTCTGAATTTCTGTCGAAGGTTCACAATAGACATCCATACCTGCATGACTGTGTGCACTAAAGAAAATGCCAAAAGGAATAAATGATGTGAAAAGAGCAGAGCGAAGAATTTTTTGTTGAGAAGACATAAGGCACAGTTATTTATAATTGTAGGTGCAATGATATCAAGTGGGGAAAGTTGATTGAAGATGCCTAGAAATAAAAAAGATAGAGTAAAACTCTATCTTTTTTAAAAAAATACAATTGGCTTTAGAGGGGCAGTGGAAGTAAAACTAAAAATTAAACTAATCACTGTGATCAATTTGACTGAAAACATGAAATATTGTTTTGCCCAAACTTGATCATCTTCAGCTTTGAATCCTTGAATGGTTAAATAAATCCAATACAGACTTAAGGCATTCAGGACAATCATATAAATCCAATTGGCATAACCATAAAAGTATAAACCGTTCATGGTAATGCAGAACAAAATCACGTAAACCAAAGATTCAACCTTGGTTCGATG
The DNA here is from genome assembly GCF_013418285.1 of Acinetobacter sp. YH12152. Classification (NCBI taxonomy): domain Bacteria; kingdom Pseudomonadati; phylum Pseudomonadota; class Gammaproteobacteria; order Moraxellales; family Moraxellaceae; genus Acinetobacter; species Acinetobacter sp. YH12152. The sequence continues at coordinate 57,248 of NZ_VPCH01000003.1, read as the reverse complement.
AATTGAACGTGCTACAGGTAAAATTGGAATTCCTGCATTTTTGTAGTCATCAAATCGGTAAACTGCAATTCCCCAAGAATGAGGCATTTGCCAAAATGCATAACCAATAAAAATCAGTAATGCACCTAAATCAAACTGGTTTGCAACTGCCGTATACCCGATTACAGGTGGCGCTGCGCCAGAAAGACTGCCGATAATGGTTTGATGGATTGTTGTTCGTTTTGTCCATAAGCTGTAAAAACCAACGTATACGACAAAACCAATAACAGCAAAAAGAAAAGCGTAAGCATTTACCCAAAACCATAAAATGCTAAAACCAATTACACCTAAAACTAAAGCAAAAACTAAAGCAACAGGAATCGAGATTGATTTTTTAACCATCGCACGATTTTGTGTGCGTTGCATTTTTGAGTCGATGTCTTGGTCAATAACGTTATTGACAACACATCCAGAAGCGACCACAAAGAGGGTGCCTAAGAGGGTAAGAAGCAACAGAAGGAAATCTATAGAACCTTGGGCAGCTACAAAGTAGCCACCCAAAGCGGTAACAAAGTTACCAAAGAGAATTCCTGGTTTAGTCAGGAATAAATACTTTTTCAGCATGACGACCAGTTTAGATCATCATGTTGAAGTGAAGGTAGTTCATAATCCACACAGAACCTACTAAAAGGATAGCAATTGTGAGGATTGTATAAACAAATGCAATCACGTTCCAGCGTTGCTCTGAAGAAGAGTTCATATGCAGGAAGTAAACTAACTGAATAAGAACCTGAGCAACCGCAGTAATCGCGATTACGGCAACCAATAGACCGCGGCTAAAACCACCTGCCATTACCATACCGAATGGAATTACGGTAAGTAGAACAGAAAGGATAAAACCGATTGTATATTGTTTAACGTTACCGTGAGCTGCACCAGCAGAGTTATGATCGTGACTCATTAGATAACTCCCATCAAGTAAACAACGCTGAATACGCAGATCCAAACGATGTCAAGGAAGTGCCAGAACAAGCTTAGGCAAGCAAGACGACGAGTGTTTGGAAGTGTCAAACCATATTTCTTGATTTGGAACATCAACACAAGCATCCATACCAAACCAGAAGTTACGTGAATACCATGCGTACCAACTAGAGTAAAGAACGCAGATAAGAACGCACTTGTGCTTGGGCCATGACCAGCATGAACTAAATGGTTGAACTCATAAAGTTCCATGCCAATGAAGGCTGCACCAAATACCCAAGTAACTGCTAACCAAGTTAAAACTTGACCAACATTTTTCTTGTATGCTGCAAGAACAGCAAAACCAAAAGTTACAGAAGAGATAAGAAGGGCGAAAGTTTCAGTTAAAACGAAACCTAAAGATTCACCAAACAGCTCTTGTGCACTTGGCGTACCCACTGGAACGTGGCTACTTAATACAGCGAACGCGATGAAGAGTGTCCCGAAAAGAACCAAGTCACTCATCAAGTAAGTCCAGAAACCAAAGACAGTGATGTCAGTATCATCGTGATGATGATGTTCGTCATGTCCGTGGTTGTCGTGATGAAGTACTTCAGCCATTGTCTTAGTCCTTCTTCAAATGTTTTTCAAGAAGCGCGTAGCGTTCATTTTCAATACGTTCAACTTCTGCAGCTGGAACATAGTAGTCCACTTTCTTTGTGAAAGAAGAAACGATGAAGCTGATAATTGAAGCAATGAAAGTTACAACGACTAACCACCAGATATGCCAGATTAATGCAAAGCCCATAACTGTAATAAACATTGCAATTACGAAACCTGCCGCACGGTTTGTAGGCATATGGATGTCTTCGTATGTAGTTGGCTTAGCGTAAGCAACACCATTTTCTTTGTCAGTCCAGAAAGTATCAATACCATTGATCTTTGGAAGATAAGCAAAGTTATAGAATGGTGAAGGAGATGAAGTAGCCCACTCAAGAGTACGACCATCCCAGATATCGCCAGTAACGTCCATGTTGTCTTTGCGTTGAAGGAAACCAACAACGATTTGCATAACAAAACAGAAGATACCGATAGCAACCAATACAGAACCAAATAAAGCGATCGCTAAGTACGGATCCCATTCAGGGTTGTCATATGTATTCAAACGACGAGTCATACCCATGAAACCAAGGATATAAAGTGGCATGAATGCAAAGTAGAAACCGAAGAACCAGAACCAGAACGCTGCTTTACCCCAAGTTTCATTCAGTTTCCAACCAAACATTTTTGGCCAGTAGAAAATGATACCCGCGAACATCGCGAACACTACACCACCAATAATTACGTTATGGAAGTGAGCGATAAGGAATAAAGAGTTGTGTACTAAGAAGTCCGCTGGTGGAACTGCCATTAATACGCCTGTTAAACCACCAATACCGAAAGTCACAAGGAAGCCAAGTGTCCAAAGCATTGGAGTTGTATAGGTGATGCGGCCCTTGTACATGGTGAATAACCAAGAGAAGATTTTCACACCAGTAGGGATCGCAATGATCATGGTCATGATACCGAAGAACGCGTTAACGTTGGCACCAGCACCCATTGTAAAGAAGTGGTGAACCCAAACAACCAGTGAAAGAACACCAATTGCTACAGTTGCGTACACCATAGATTTGTAGCCGAACAACGCTTTGCGTGAGAACACAGCAGTAACTTCTGAGTAAATACCAAAAGCAGGTAATACCAAGATGTAAACTTCTGGGTGGCCCCAAGTCCAAATCAAGTTTACATACAACATTGGGCTACCACCCATGTCATTTGTAAAGAAGTGGAAGCCGAAGTAACGGTCAAGTGAAAGCATTGCAATAGTCGCAGTCAAAACTGGGAAAGTTGCAACGATAAGCACTACAGTAACTAATGCAGTCCAAGTGAAAATAGGCATGTCCATAAGTTTCATGCCAGGCGCACGCATTTTGATGATGGTAACGAAGAAGTTAACACCAGTAAGAAGCGTACCTAGACCAGAAACCTGAAGTGCCCAGATATAGTAGTCTACACCTACACCTGGAGAGTATTCGATGCCAGAAAGTGGAGGGTAAGCCATCCAACCTGTTGCAGCGAATTCACCAATTGCAAGAGAAGCCATCATTAAGCCCGCAGCGCCGGCAAATAACCAGAAGCTTAGAGAGTTTAATAATGGGAATGCTACGTCACGCGCACCAATTTGAAGTGGTACAGCAACGTTCATTAAACCAACAACTAGACCCATTGCTACGAAGAAGATCATGATTACGCCGTGGGCAGTAAAGATCTGGTCATAGTGTTCTGGGTGTAAGTAACCTTCACCGCCACCTTTTGCAAGGAACAGTTGAAGACGCATCATAATCGCATCGGCAAAACCACGCACAAGCATGACAATTGACACGAGGATATACATGATACCAATTTTTTTATGGTCTACAGATGTGAACCATTCGTTCCACAAGTAGCCCCATTTTTTAAAGTAGGTGATACCAGCAACAACTGCGATACCGCCAAGGATCATCATTGCAACAGTAACCAACACGATTGGATCGTGTGGAATTGCATCTGGTCCTAACTTACCTAATAAGCTCATGTCTTATTCCCCTGCAACAGTCGCATGTTCAACGCCTGCATGAGCTTCAGAAGCAGCAGCTTCGTGTCCAACAGTAGCTGTATGATCAGCACCGTGGTAGTTACTCATGTATTTATTGATCACTGATTCGAACAATTTAGGTTCTACTGAAGAGTAATAAGTCACTGGATGTGGCTTAGTAGGGTAAGGCTTCATTGCTTCAGCTTTAGCCTTTTCTTCAGGAGTAGTTGCTCTAGCAACTAAAGCTTCGATCTGGTGTTTAGAACGGTTGCCGTCACGTAAGGTTGCAAATTCAGCTTGGTCTAAAACAGTTTTTTGAACTGCTTCAGGATTAACTGAAGAACCATTACCAGCTTTAACAGCAGAAACCCATTCAGCAAACTGAGCATCAGTCACAGCATGTGCACGGAAGCGCATTTGTGAGAAGCCATAACCTGAATAGTTAGAAGAGAAACCACGGAAGCCTTCAGCAGGACTAGTTTCATCAGCTAATAAGTTCAAGTGAGTTTGCATACCTGCCATAGCATAAATCTGACCACCTAACGCCGGAATGAAAAATGAGTTCATTGTGAAGTTAGATGTTAAACGAAGGCTTACAGGAGTTTTCTCAGGGAAGCGGATCTCGTTTACAGTCGCGATGCCTTGTTCAGGGTAGATGAAGATCCATTTAAATTGTTCAGCAATAACTTGAACAGTTAAAGGAGCTTTATCTGACTCGAGTGGACGGTAAGGGTCATACTTGTGGGAACCCCACCAAGTTAACCAAGCTAAAATAGCGATAATAATTACGGGAATACCCCAAACTACAACTTCAATTGCAGTCGAGTGTGCCCAAGTAGGTGCATAGTCTGCATCTTTATTTGACGCGCGATATTTCCAACCAAACCAAAGAGCCATAAGTGCTGATGGAATAACTACCAACAACATTAGGTAGATCGCAGTAAGCATGAGGTTTGATTGACCTTCAGCAACTGGACCTTTTGAGTTTAGAAGTACCATATCACCACCACACCCAGTTAAGAGTGCAGCGATCGCAGATAAAGACAATACAGCTAAAATTGTTTGTCTCATTTTACAACCTCGGTGAAGAGTCCCATTCCCTAAATTTAAAATTTGGGATAGCGAATAAAGTGTCGCATGATTGTGATTTTTTCAGACATGAAAAAACAGTCACAATGATGCGACACCGCTACGTTGTAGGGCATTATGCCTGATATCGGCAAACTAAGCTATACATAAAGATGCTTTAAATGACTGTATTAAAACCCTATTTTGCTAGTCGGGATTGTATTTTTTTTATCTAAATTTTATTTTAATTTCAATATAATGCACAAAAAAGGGATGAAAAAATCATCCCTGAATAAAAGTGAAAATTATTGGTTTATTACCTTGGTTTTTGCCAATTTGTCATGCAAGGTTTGACGCTTCTTGCCGAAAATGAAAACGGAATCGATGATTACGCTTAATGGCATTGATAAAAAGTTCAGGAAAATAAATAAAACACTGCGTAAAGTGAAGCCACGCATGAGGTTGACAGGTTGACTGGTTTCAGCATCTACAATTTTAATCTTGGTGATTTTTTTACCAATGCTTTGACCTGATTTAGCAATCAAATACGCTTGAATGAAAAGCATGATAAATAGGTAGGCAAACATTGCAATCCAAGCTTGGTTGGGAAACATTTCAACCATTTGTGTTTGTAATGCCTGTAAAACATTAGGGTCAGCATTTGGGGTCATCACAGCTTGCATAAACTGTTCATTTAGATTGGCAAATTGTGTCTTTTCACTTGGATTAAAAAATGCCGTTAAGATAAAAGTTGCCGGTATCCAAAGCAGTAAATCAACGATCTTAGCCAGGACACGTTTAGGAATACTTGCTAGGCTAGTTTGCTCTTGTACCGCTTGAGACTGTGCGTAGGTATTTGATGGTGTAGTTGTAGTTTGATTTGATTCGAATGCTGTTGGTGCAGTATATCCTGCAGGCATATAAACCAACTGACCTTGAGTGAGTTCACCCAAAGCTTTCCATTCGGTCATACCTTGGTGCCAAACCAAGTCCGTGAGTAACACTTGTTGGCTCGCGAGCATTTGGTTAAGTTGTTCTAAGGTGTAGGGACCAGCTTGTTGGTTATTTCGTGCCAAGTAAATCTGCATAAAACTAAAATCTCAAAAAACGTCTGTAAAAGTATAAATAAAAAAAAAGACCCACATGTGGGTCTTTTTTTAACACAGTTTATTAAGCTTGTTGAGCTTTTTCTTCAGAAAGGAAGAACCAAGTGTCTAATACTGAGTCTGGGTTAAGCGAAACAGACTCAATGCCTTGTTCCATTAACCATTTAGCTAGGTCAGGGTGATCTGAAGGACCTTGACCACAAATACCTACGTATTTGCCAGCTTTACGACAAGCATGGATTGCCATAGAAAGAAGTGCTTTAACAGCTGGATCACGTTCATCAAATAGGTGAGAAACGATACCAGAGTCACGGTCTAGACCGAGTGTTAACTGAGTTAAGTCGTTAGAACCGATAGAGAAACCGTCGAAGTGTTCAAGGAACTGTTCAGCCAATAATGCGTTAGTTGGAAGTTCACACATCATAATCACTTTAAGACCGTTTTCACCACGTTTAAGACCGTTAAGCGCTAACAATTCAATAACACGTTTCGCTTCAGCAACAGTACGTACGAAAGGAATCATGATTTGAATGTTCGTTAAGCCCATTTCGTCACGTGCTTTTTTCAGTGCGCGGCATTCAAGTTCGAAGCAGTCACGGAAATTGTCAGACACATAACGGCTTGCACCACGGAAGCCAAGCATTGGGTTTTCTTCTTCAGGTTCGTATAACTTACCACCGATTAAGTTTGCATATTCGTTTGACTTAAAGTCAGACATACGAACAATCACTGGTTTGTCAGCAAACGCTGCAGCAAGTGTAGAAATACCTTCAACTAGTTTTTCAACATAGAATTCGATAGGGGATGCATAACCCGCAGTACGTGACATTACAGCAGCACGAGTTTCACGTGGTAGGCTGTCAATGTTAAGCAATGCTTTAGGGTGTACACCGATCATACGGTTGATGATGAACTCAAGACGAGCAAGACCAACACCTTCGTTAGGAATTTGAGCAAAGTCAAATGCGCGGTCAGGGTTACCTACGTTCATCATGATTTTGAACGGAAGTTTAGGCATAGATTCGATAGAGTTGCGTTGGATTTCAAAGTCCAAAGAACCTTCGTAAATAAAGCCTGTGTCACCTTCAGCGCAAGACACAGTCACTTCTTGACCATCAGTTAATACTTCAGTTGCATTACCACAACCTACGATTGCAGGAACACCAAGTTCACGTGCAATAATCGCAGCGTGACAAGTACGACCACCACGGTTAGTGACAATCGCAGCAGCACGTTTCATTACTGGTTCCCAGTCTGGGTCAGTCATGTCAGATACAAGTACGTCGCCGTCTTGCACTTTGTCCATTTCTTTGATTGAAGTCACAATACGAACGCGACCAGAACCAATACGTTGACCGATTGAACGGCCTTCACAAACTACATTACCTTTTTGCTTAAGTAGGTAACGTTCCATGGTGCCAACGTTTTGGCGGCTCTTCACAGTTTCAGGACGTGCTTGAACGATATAGATTTGACCATCATCGCCATCTTTCGCCCATTCGATGTCCATTGCTGAACCATAGTGGTTTTCAATGATCAATGCTTGTTTAGCAAGTTCTTGAAGTTCGTGGTCATTTAAAGCGAATTGTTGACGATCTGCTTTTTCAACGTCTACAACAACCACTGACTTACCTGCAGCACCTTCTTCACCATAAATCATTTTTTGGTGTTTAGAACCAAGGTTACGACGTAATACAGCGTGTTTGCCTGCATTTAAAAGTGGTTTAGATACATAGAATTCGTCAGGGTTTACAGCACCTTGTACAACCATTTCACCCAAGCCATAAGAAGCTGTGATGAAAACTGCGTCGCGGAAACCAGATTCTGTATCTAGTGTAAACATTACACCAGCTGCACCTGTTTCAGAGCGAACCATGCGTTGAACACCTGCAGATAACGCAACGACGTCATGTGCGAAGTTTTGGTGTACACGGTAAGAAATTGCGCGGTCGTTATAAAGTGAAGCAAATACTTCTTTAATCGCAATAAGGACGTTGTCGATACCACGGATGTTCAAGAAAGTTTCTTGTTGGCCAGCAAATGAAGCATCTGGTAAGTCTTCTGCTGTTGCAGATGAGCGAACGGCAACCGCGATATCAGGGTTGCCGTTTGAAAGAGCTGTGAAAGCCTCACGAATTTCTGTTTCAAGTTCAGCTGTAAGCGGAGTGTCTACAATCCATTGACGGATTTTTGCACCAGTTTCAGCAAGTGCATTTACATCGTCAACATTGAGTGCAGCAAGTTCAGCGTTAATTTTAGCGTTTAGGCCACTTTGCTCGAGGAATTCACGATATGCTTGAGCTGTAGTAGCAAAACCACCAGGAACAGATACACCAGCATTTGCGAGATGGCTGATCATTTCACCTAATGATGAGTTTTTACCACCCACGAGTTCTACGTCGTGTTTCCCTAATTTTTCTAGACCAATTACGCGCGCTTCCAAAGTTGTTACTCCACTTTTGCAGTATTAATCACTATCTTGGCATGAAATTATAACAAATTACTTAGCATTCTAAATTTACTAAGTGACAGTCATGTAAGATGGTTTACTATAAAGATTATATAGCACTAAGACAAATTTTGGAGGAGAATTTTAATGTCAGAAGGTAAACAGATTCAGCGTAGTGTTTTCTTTGTTTCGGATGGGACAGCGATTACCGCAGAAACGCTTGGTCATTCACTGTTAGCCCAGTTCCCTCATGTAGATTTTGACATTCATATTATTCCATATATTACCTCTGAAGAAGCTGCTACAAATGTGGTTGCAGAGATCAATCTTAGAGCGCAGCAAGACGGTCAAAAGCCTTTGGTGTTTGATACCCTTGTAGACCCGTATGTACGTGACATTATTAATACTGCAAATGCGATAAATCTTGATGTTTTTGAAGGGCTTATTAGTAAACTGTCTGACGAGTTAGGTACTGCGCCTACGACTTTAGTCGGTCAAACCCATGCAGTAACAGATTCTGAGTCTTATAAAGCACGTATTGATGCGGTGCATTTTGCTTTAGATAACGATGATGGGGCACGTACTCGTCATTATGATAAAGCCGACTTAATTTTAATCGGGGTATCACGTTCGGGTAAAACACCAACTTCCATCTATCTCTCTTTGCAATTTGGTATTCGTGTAGCGAACTATCCGTTGACAGAAGAAGACTTGGATGACAACCGTTTACCTGCAGTTTTACGTGAGCATAAACATAAGTTATTTGGCTTGATGATTGATGCAGAGCGCCTTGTAGCAATTCGTTCAGAACGTAAGGCCAATAGCCGTTATGCAAGTTTTAGTCAGTGCCAGATGGAATTACGTGCGATTGAAGGTATTTATATTTCAGAAGGAATTAAATACTTAAACGTGTCGGAAATGTCGATTGAAGAAATTTCAACACGTGTTTTACAAATGACAGGACTGAAACGTCGCATTGGTTAAGTGTAAATTGAGCCACTTCGGTGGCTCTTTTAATGATAATAAATTACTGTATAAATTATATAAAAATAGTATTAATTTTTGACTTGTCATACTTTTAATGAATGATAAATATTTAAAATATTGATGAAAATTTTTCTCAACATTTAGACTTAAAATTTAAGCAAATTCTGTATTCAAATGTGTACCAATTTGATGAATTTTTTTAGCTGAAAATTTATAAAATATGGCCTAATTGACAGCTTGAATCTTTTAAAATAATCCGTGCTGTGCTGTATTTTTAGCTATGAATTAAGCCTGAATAATCTACTTGATAAGAGTGGTGTATATACCTGATTTAGCACATACAGTTTAATATTTGATCAAGTTTTCAAAAATAGCTTGTTTAAATGCAAAAAAAATAGGCAAAAAATAGAATAAAAAATAATCAAACAGTTGCTTTTAGGTGTTAAATCTCAAGAAATGGCATCATTTATTTAATTGATGTGGTTGAAAAATAGTCAAATTAATAACATTCAGGCTTTAAAAGCTGATATGAAGTGATATTAAAATTGGATTTTTAGCAGTTATTTCCCTATTGAATATAGATTAGAACATAAGTAAATGTCGGCTGAATATGAGCATCGGTATAAATTTTCCAACTTATAGTTAGGGATTAAAAGAGTGGTGTAAGACCAGATTAAGCGACTGAAAAATTATTGGTTTGAAATAAATTTTTTATGAAGAATTGATCATAACTATTCAAAATTGCACGTCTATAAACTCGCTGTAGCTGATGGTGTAGGTCGGAGGCATGATTTAAGTCTGAGAGCTGAAAAGCATGTAGCACAATTAAAGCTATTTTCATTTATGGATTTTTAAGAATCCTTAGCCTTATCGAATGAAAGTATCCAATATAGTAGGGGAGCTACCAAAAGCCGCCAGAGATGGCTTTTGGTGTTGTGAGTTTTGATCAATCGGATAAATTCTAGTAATTGTCATGTGAAAATAATTGCAATGTAATTACTTTTCTTTAGGCTGGTTAGATTCACTGCGCACAATGACATCACACTCAAACGTATGCTCATCTAAAGCCGTGATTGAATTACTCTGAATTTTTGCAATAGGCCAAGTGTTTAAGATGCAGTTGGGCTGCTGTAATGCTGCATAATAATGATCCGATTTTAGGAAGGTTTTGTTCTGAATTGCGGTATTTGGACTGAGTAAATGTCTTAACCAATGGTTCGGCACTTGATCTTCTAAAAAGCGAATCGCCAAAATACTCTTAATACGATTGCTAAATAAACGTCGATTTTTTGCAATCAGTGGATGTTGAATTAATTTATTCAATAGACGTTCAGTACGCGGTAAAACAAATTGCGGTTTGATTTGATAGACCATGATGTTATCTGCAACCTGACATAGATGATGTAGTTCAGAGACCACATGCTGATCTATCCCAATAATTGCGATTTTTTGATTCTTAAAATCATAATCTTTGATCTGTTCTGAACTGATGATCGTTCCACGAAAGTGTTCAAAATCCTCTAGATGATTATTAAAAATATGGTGGGTTGCATCCTGCTTGTTGGCCATATTTATTCCTTGTCTTTTGTTTTTTTAGTTGAGTCTTAGATAGGAATATATTCTGTGATGGGCCAGTCGGGGTAAAGCGTTTTTTCAGTCTGATGAGTCATACAATTTGTCTAGAATTGATTTGCTTGGCCCTTGTCATTTATACATTTCTAGGAGTGAACTGATTTTTTTATGCGTTGAAGTTCATCTTTCGCTCAAGCAGGTCGAAATAATGAGCGACCTGCATGAACAGCTTTTGAGATCTATAATTTTGTGAGTTTTAAAGTGGTTCATCATCTGATGAGTTATAGTCAAGCTGACTCGTGGTTGAATGTTTAAGTTCGGGTTGGTCGGTATGGGTACGTAAATAGTCCATATCACGAATATTTTTTTGTACAGCAACTGCACCAAACAGACTCATTAGGAAAGCCATCATGTAAAAACCTTTTTCACTTAATGCCAGTTCAGCATTCCATAGACCAATGGCAAGAAGTACGAGGCAAATAATGACGGATGCCCAGCACAGTCCAAAGTAGATTGCAGTGACATGCATTCCTTCTAAACGGTCACGAATGATTTTTTGTAGTGAAACCGATGAAAATAATCCATAAAGCAATAAAATGAGATAAAAGCCTTTTTCATTCAACATCATATTTGCATTGAATAAACCTATGCAAAACACTACAGCGCCTAAGATCAGTGCACACCAACTTGCTGCGATAAATGCGGGTGTGGGTTTATTAATATATTGGCTCATCTGCTTATTTTTCTCTTTGTTTTGCTTATGTTTAATATTTATACAGCAATAAAAATGAGTAAAGCAATTATTTCGTTGAGGCAATGATGGTTTTTAAGTACAGGTTTGGTCGTTGTTAGCCGAAACCATATTATCTGTTGACTGCTATCCGTCTAAAGAGCCACAAAAAATGTAGTCACAATTCTACCTTTAGACGGATTAAACGCTTGGATTAGATCATTAAGTTTAGAGTCTTAAGCGAGATCATTTTTGATTTGCATTAAACGTTCGAAGTTTGCAATGCGCTTATCGGTATCGTAAATGTCGCAGGTGAAAATAAATTCATCAACGTCATATTTGGTGAGTAGGTTTTCTAAACCTGCTCGAACGGTTGCATTTGAACCGACTTGTCCCATAGCGTAGAAATTGTCGACAGACATCTTTTCTGCAGCAGACCATAAGCCTTGCATACTGTCGACTGGAGCTTTGAGTTTTAAACTTTGACCACGCATTAAACCTAAAACCCGTTGATAAGCACTCGTTGCTAGATATTCTGCTTCTTCATCTGTTTCAGCAACAACCGTTGGTACGCCCATAGAAACATAAGGTTGATCTAAATATTCGGATGCTTGGAAAGTCTCACGATAGAGCTGAATCGCTTGTCCAAGCATGCGTGGTGCGAAATGAGAAGCAAAAGAATAGGGTAGACCTAAACGTGCAGCGAGTTGTGCACTGAATAGACTTGAACCTAGAAGCCATACAGGAACATGTGTATTTTGTCCCGGTGTGGCAATGATGCGCTGGTGAGGTTCAGGTGCTTTGAAGTATTGTAAAATCTCAAGAACATCTTGTGGAAATTGATCTTCGGTTTCCTGACGGCCACGGCGTAATGCGCGCATGGTGGTTTGGTCAGTACCTGGTGCGCGACCTAAGCCGAGTTCAATACGTCCAGGATATAACGTTTCAAGTGTGCCAAATTGTTCAGCGACAACTAAAGGCGCATGGTTGGGCAACATAATCCCGCCTGAACCGAGCTTGATGGATTGTGTATTTGCTAAGAGATAACCGAGTAAAACCGCAGTTGCAGAACTTGCGATGCCGTCCATATTGTGGTGTTCGGCTAACCATAGACGGTCATAGCCAAGTTGTTCTGCTTTCTGTGCTAACTGGAGTGCATGTTTGAGCGAAAATTCGATGGTTTTATCATCTCGAACAGGTGCGAGTTCAAGTATTGAAAATTTTGTATCGGCTAGAGTACGCATGTTTTCTCTCAGAGATCTTTATATCGAAATAATACGATATAAAAAGCTGAATGTATATCGAATAAATTCGATATGGTTGTGGGGCGGTGTAAAAAGACAACTTTAGATATATCTAAACTTTTTTTATATACAAAAAAAGCACCCGAAGGTGCTGATTTTTTTCCATTGAAATATATCGATTAACGTTTACCGTTTTTGTACCAACCTAAGTGACGACCATTGTCTCCACGGTAGCCTCGGTCGTTGTAGCTGTAATTATTGGTACGATAGCCACGGTTGTTATAACGACGGTCATAGCGATCATCATAACGGTCATTATAGCGACGGTCTTCAGACACTTTTTTACCTAGTGCAGAACCACCAGCTGAACCAAGTGCAGCACCGATATAACCACCGTTTGTGCCGCCCATGTTTTTACCTACGGTATAACCACCTGCGCCACCAAGTGCACCACCGATGATGGCACCATTACGGTCACGTTTGTTTGCCGATGCTGCTGCACCTGCACCGCCACCAATTGCTGAACCAATCATTGCGCCAGTTTGGCCGCCAACTTGGTTACCGATTGCTGCACCAACAACACCACCTAAAGCAGATGTTAATGCAGTATTGGTGCTATTACCTGCATGTGTTGCAGTCATGGTAAGCGCTGAAGCGGCAATTGCTGCACTGAATAGAATTTTATTAATTTTCATTTTTAAACTCCTTACGAAGCATGATGTTTATCTGTTGATATCAATATATGAAAACACATAGCGAATATTTGGAGCGTGATGTGAAATAAAATACGTGTTCCGTTGCTGCAATGTAAATTTTGCACTTTATTTCTACATGATTGATTACATGGATAGAGTGGATCAACTCTACATATTTGAGGTGCAATAAATAAAGTTGTACTTATCATTTGAAAAAAGGCGATATATAAAAAAAGCACCCGAAGGTGCTCTTTTCACTGTCCAATAAGTTTGGACTCACTAATTTTGAATTAGTGACGACGACGGTAACGTTTTTTGTATTTACGTTCTTGGTGTTTGTCGTAGGCTTTATCTTTAGAAATTTTGTTACCTAAAGCAGCACCACCAGCAGCACCAAGTGCAGAACCGATGTAACCACCGTTTGTACCGCCCATGCTTTTACCAACGGTATAACCTGTACCGCCACCTAAAGCACCACCGATTGCAGATTCTGTACGGTTTCGTTTATTACTTGCTACCGCAGCACCACCAGCACCACCAAGAGCAGCACCAATTGTAGCGCCGGTATTACCGCCCATGTTTTTACCAATTGCAGTACCTGCAACACTACCTAATGCACTAGCTGCAGCAACGCGTGTTGTACTATCTGCATTTGCAGACACAGTGAACATAGAAGCAGTTGCTAGAGTGGCTGTCATTAAAAGAGTATTCAGTTTCATAGTTCACTCCATGTCCTTCATAAACGCGAGGACTTTTTCATAATCATTTCGATGGCAGTAAATGTAACAAAACTATTCGCTATAAATATGGAGAGCTTTCACTTTATTTAGTGATTTGAGTGTCTAGTTTGTATAAGTTTTATTAATATTGTGAAAAAAACGGTCGAATGCAGAAAATCTGTACGACTTTGTGGAGAAAGGTAGGAGTGATGAATTTCACATTTTGATATTTAGGCTCATCGATAGGCCAAAAAACAATAAATATGTCATTTCAGACCCATTATCGGTACACTAGCGCCATTATTTTGAATTTTGGCATATCCGTGAAAGTTTAGCGGTAGAGCCTGTGTATTGAGATTTTTTGAAAAATGAAAGAATCGTTACGTTTACGATTAGATCAGCTCTCTGACCGTCACGAAGAATTAAATGCATTACTCGCAGATGTAGAAGTCATTTCAGACAACAAACGTTTCCGTCAGTTGTCACGTGAGCATAGTGATTTATCTGAAATCACTGAAGTTTGGAAAAAATACCGTCAAGCTGAAGAAGATATTGAGACTGCTGAAGTAATGATGACGGATCCAGATTTTAAAGAGATGGCCGTTGAGGAAATCAAAGAAAATAAAGCTTTGATCGGTCAGCTTGAAGCAGACTTAAACATTCTGATGATTCCAAAAGATCCGAATGATGCGAACTCTGCTTATTTAGAAATCCGTGCCGGAACAGGTGGTGACGAAGCTGCAATTTTCTCGGGTGACTTGTATCGCATGTACAGTAAATATGCTGAATCACAAGGTTGGCGTATTGAAGTGTTGTCTGAAAATGACGGCGAACACGGCGGTTATAAAGAAGTGATTTGCCTCATCAATGGTGAAGGCGTATATGGTCGTTTGAAATTTGAAAGTGGTGCACATCGTGTACAGCGTGTTCCTGCAACAGAGTCACAAGGTCGTGTTCATACTTCGGCATGTACTGTTGCGATTTTGCCGGAAATTGATGTAGACACAAGTGTTGAAATTAATCCTTCAGAATTACGTATTGATACCTATCGTGCCTCTGGTGCAGGTGGTCAGCACATTAACAAAACTGACTCCGCGGTGCGTATTACCCATATACCAACGGGTACAGTTGTAGAATGTCAGGACGAACGTTCACAACATAAAAACAAAGCCAAAGCGATGGCGCTGTTGGTTTCTCGTTTAGAAAATGCCAAACGCGCAGCAGCAGATGCCGCGACATCTGAAATGCGTCGTGACTTGGTGGGTTCTGGTGACCGTTCTGAGCGTATTCGTACCTATAACTATCCACAAGGTCGCATGACTGATCATCGTATTAACCTAACACTGTATAAGTTAGATGCAGTGATGGAAGGCGATTTGACTGAATTGCTTGATAGTTTGCATCGTGAATATCAAGCCGATCAGTTGGCGTTATTAGCGCAGCAGAATGGTGGCTAATGAATATTGCACAGGCTTTGGCCTATCGTGGTGAACCTGAAAGTTATGAACGTCAGGAAAATGCGTGGTTGTTAGAGCACATCACCAAGATTGATTCTTTTGATTTAATCATGAAAAAGGATCAAGAATTGACGGCAGAACAAGAACAACTCTATGTCGACAGTCTTGCTCGTATTGCAGCAGGTGAGCCTTTGGCTTATGTCACAGGTTCTCAGCCATTTTGGACGCTAGACTTAAAAGTGACTAAAGATACTTTGGTTCCACGTCCTGATACGGAAGTACTTGTTGAAACTGTACTGCGTTTAGAACTTCCTGAAGATGCTCGTGTGGTCGATTTAGGAACAGGAACTGGTGCTGTAGCCTTGTCATTAGCCAGTGAACGTCCAGATTGGTCAATTGTAGCTTCGGATATTTACGAACCTACCTTGGAAGTTGCTGAGTTTAATGCCAAAAAGCATGATCTTGAACATGTGCAGTTTGTCTTAGGTTCTTGGTTGAAACCCTTTGGTCGTGCTTTCTTTGATGTAATTGTGTCAAATCCGCCGTATATCGATGCTGATGATGTACACATGAAAGATTTGGCGACAGAGCCTGAACGTGCTTTGGTTGCGGACAATCATGGGCTTGCAGATATTGAGCAAATCATTCTTCAAGCCAAAAAACATTTAACCGTGAATGGGTGGGTGGTGCTTGAACATGGCTATGACCAAGGTGAAGCAGTCAGACATTTGTTCTTACGAGTTGGATATCGAAATGTTCGGACTGTAAAAGATTATGGTGGAAATGACCGTGTCAGCTTAGGTCAGTGGCAACATTGATTTGGTATTAGAGATAGTCAAAAATAAAGCGCATTGAATGCGCTTTATTTTTTTGTTTTTGATATTCGATCAATACTTACATTGGGTAGTCTTGTAAGCTATCGAAAACTTCAACTTGTTCTAAAGCTGATGTTTCTACTGCAAGACAGTAAGCAATAATTTTTGCAGTTGCATTGACTAAATTTTCATCTTTTAGATTCGCACCTGCTTGAATTGCTTCAATGTCATCCGCTTGGATATCCAGTGCATGAGCAACTTCAACTGCATTTTCAGTGCTAAAAAATTGTGAAATCAAATTTTGCAAATCGATATCTGCAACAGTTTTAAGCTGTTCGTGAAACAGTTCATCAATTGCGTCAATCTGAGTGAAAAGAGAATCTGAAAAGTTTTGAACAAGTTGTTGTTCAAGAACATCAATCATCTTAAGCATAGGAAAGCCTTTCAAGGAGATGCAGGAGAATTGGAAAATAAATAAGCAAAGTGCTTTAAATTGAGTGAAAAATAACCTAATTAGACTAAAGTAGCAATCGTTCAAGGATGAATGGTCAGTCTATTTATTGAATATTTTTAAGTTATTGATTTTCTATTAATTAGATGAATATTCAATTTATAAATAGCGAATATCAAATTTTAGGCCTTGAATTCAGGCGCATTATTTTGTCGATACGCACCGGGACTGACGCCTGTCCATTTTTTAAATGCCCGATGAAAAGCACTCGGATCATGAAAATTTAGTTCTTCACTGATATCTTGCAAACTTTTATCGGTATGGGTTAAAAAATCGATGGCAGTATCACGTCGGATATCATTTTTGAGTTGTTGATAACTCACACCTTCACTTTTAAGACGGCGATGCATGGTGGCTTCCGACATATTCATTTTGACTGCCAACTCATAAAACTCTAACCATTCAGCAGGAGAAACGTCTAACAGTTGTTTACGAATTTGGCTGCTGAGTGCATATGGGTTTTTAAAGCGTACCAAGAGGTTTTCAGGTGTTTGTTGTAGGAATTGATACCACGAACGTGTATCTTGTTTGATTGGCAGGGTTAGGTAACTGGCATCTAGCTGAATATAGTTTTGACTGGCTTGGTAATGAATATTTTCACAAAAGCGAACTTTATAGTCGTGATCATCAAGCGGCGCATCACATTTGAATTGGATTTGGTTTAATAAAATCCGTTGTCCACTTAGCCAGCACAGTAGCGTGTGGATGAGCATCAAATATGTTGCATAGCTGAACATGCGTTTAGGCGCTTGTTGGTCATAGATCACGATATAAGCAAAGTGATCTTCAATGGTTAAATCACTATGCAAGTCATCTAAAACCAGATTTAAAAATTGTAGGATTTGCTTAAGTGCATCCCCCAAGGTGCTGTTGTGCATGACCATTTTCGAAAGTAGTTTAAAACTACCACGTCGCATGGCATGCCGATCCATGCCAAAAAATTCATCATCCATCACATCTGCAAGATGAGTCCATAAAGCCGCATATTGAGAAACAGAAACTCTGGTTTTACGCGATAGCAGTAACTCAGAGGGAATACCCGCCTTTTGTAAAATAGCAGAAATATCAAAGTGCTTTTGTTGCGCATCGTGTAATGCTTCATGCACCAAGTCGATAGAAATCGTCCCTTTACTGTATTCGAGTCCATGCTTCGGCATATGTGCGGATAGGTCCTTGTTCAGAATTGTCCAAATACATCAGAAAAGATGCAACATTTGGAAATTGTACTGAATAAATTCTCTGTTTACTCTGCATCTTAAGTCGAATTTAAAACAAGACATCGTAAATAGGGAAATGCTATGGACATTAAAGGAAAAGTTTTTGTTGTGACAGGTGGTGCATCAGGACTAGGCGCTGCGACAGCAACACATCTGATTGGCCTGGGTGCAAAAGTGATTATCGTGGATATGAATCATGAGCATGGCGAAGCGATGCAACGTCAACTGGGTGATCCTGCGAAATTTGTTCAATTGGATGTTACCGATGAACAAGCGGTCGGCGCTTTCTTTGCACAAGTTGAAGCGGAATTTGGTCAACTTAATGGCTTAGTGAACTGCGCAGGTATCGCACCCTCTGCAAAAGTTTTAGGTCGTGACGGATTACATGATTTGGCGATGTTCCAAAAAGTATTAAATATTAATGTTTCAGGCACATTCAATATGCTGCGCTATGCGGCACAACTGATTGCTAAATATGAATTAAAAGCGGGTGAAGAAGAGCGTGGCGTGATTGTGAATACGGCGTCGGTTGCGGCTTTCGATGGTCAAATTGGTCAGTCGGCTTATGCAGCATCTAAAGGGGCAGTGGTTGCAATGACATTACCTCTTGCACGTGAGCTTGCACGTGAATCAATCCGTGTGATGACCATTGCTCCGGGTATTATGGAAACGCCAATGCTCAAAGGCTTAGCACAAAATGTACAAGATGCTTTGGGGCAAATGGTGCCTTTCCCACCACGTTTAGCAAAACCACAAGAGTTTGCAAAATTAGTGACGCATATTTTTGAAAATGCCTATCTCAATGGCGAAGTGATTCGTCTTGATGGCGCGATTCGTATGCAGCCTAAATAGTTATTTATTAAAACTGCTTATTCTGGCTTCTACGACGGAGTCTGATCGAGAATAACTTCGTTGACAGTAGCTCATCTCGTTACTTTTGTTTCGGCAAAAGTAACCAAAACCATAGTCATTTGTAAAACTCGTCATCAAGTATTTATTGATTTACAGATTACACAAACATTAGAGATTAATGGCGTCCTGCCTCAGACAGTTGCAAATGACGTCGTCGTGTATCCAACTTTGCTTTAATACAGTCAAAGAATTTTTAATTCCGCAGTTATCCAAAATTTAAAGCTATACGCGCTATAAAAGATTTAGAAAAGGAAGTCTCATGATTTTAAATGATGAACAAAAAATGGTTCAGGACATGATGCGAAGCTATTCGCAAGAAAAACTGAAACCGACGGCTGCAGAGCGTGATAAAACGGCAGCATTTCCTGCACAAGAGCTAAAGGAACTTGGTGAGCTGGGTGCTTTAGGCATGACGGTTTCGGATGAATGGGGTGGTGCTGGTTTAGACTACGTGTCTTTGGTTGTTGCCTTAGAAGAAATTGCTGCTGGCGATGGTGCGATTTCCACAATTGTTAGCGTACAAAACTCACTGCCATGTGGCATTACACAGCGTTATGGTACAGAAGCACAAAAAGAAAAATACTTAAAAAAATTAGCCACTGGCGAATGGTTAGGTTGTTTTTGCCTAACAGAACCACAAGTGGGTTCAGATGCGAGTGCATTGGAATGTAAAGCGGAGCGTGATGGTGACGAGTGGGTGTTAAATGGCACCAAGCAATTTATTACCACAGGAAAACATGCCCAAGTAGCCTTAGTTTTTGCGGTAACGGACAAGTCTGCAGGTAAAAAAGGGATTTCGTGCTTTTTAGTACCAACGGATGCGCCGGGTTATATCGTATCGCGATTAGAAGACAAAATGGGTCAGCATTGTTCCGATACAGCAACTATTGTTTTAGATCACTGTCGTATTCCTGCAGACAGTCTTTTAGGCCAAGAGGGTGAAGGCTATAAAATTGCCTTATCAAACCTAGAGTCAGGTCGAATTGGTATTGCTGCGCAGTCTGTGGGTATGGCACGAGCAGCATTAGATGCGGCTGTTGAATATGCCAATGAACGCAAGGCATTTGGGGTGGAGATTGTACAGCATCAGGCCGTGGCATTTCGCCTAGCAGATATGGCCACCCAAATTGAGGCAGCACGTCAATTAATCTTCCATGCAGCGACGTTAAAAGATGCCGGTTTTCCATGCTTAAAAGAAGCCTCAATGGCGAAACTTTTTGCATCGACGATGGCTGAACGGGTGTGTTCAGATGCCATTCAAATCCATGGGGGCTATGGTTATGTATCTGATTTTCCAGTAGAACGAATTTATCGTGATGTGCGTGTCAGTCAAATCTATGAAGGTGCATCGGACATTCAACGTCTGGTGATAGCACGTGAAGTAACCAAAGGATAGGTGATTAAAAAATAGACTTTGGTCGATGTTCAAACCCTGCAATGGCGTTGATGGTTATGGAAATTGCAGGGGACATCCAAACATGGTTATTTAGGTATACACAGTCTAAGAATAGATTGTTTAACAAAGTATAAGTTTCAAAACTAAAAAACCGACATTGCAATCGGTGTATGGAATAGCAGTAAAGGCGGATGTGGCAAAGGAATCGTCACTAGTACGCAGCGGTACAACAACAAGATGAATAAACCTCAAAGTCTTGCACTTTGAATCATAGAGAACAGGATAGGAATTGTCGTCATGAAGACACTAGAACAAGCATATCGTGATTTTAATTTTGAAAAGATGGTTACAGAACAATTGGTCGGTACGCCAAGTTCAATCAATGCTTATGATGAATGTTGTGGGCGCTATGTTGGGCAAAATCGAACTGCGCTGATCTGGGAAGGTAAAAATGGTGAATCTGAGCAATGGACTTTTGAGCAATTAGATTTAGCTTCTGCACAATTGGCAAATTATTATCAGCGCATTGGATTGAAAGCAGGTGATTGCATTGCAGGTCTTTTACCTCGCACAGCAGAGTTGTTGATCACCGTATTGGCAACATGGCGTATAGGGGCAATTTATCAACCGTTGTTTACTGCATTTGAGTCCAAAGCGATTGAACATCGAGTGCAAACTGCGGGAACAAAGCTGATTGTAACCAACACTGAGCAACGATCAAAACTCAATCATATTGATTTACCACATATTTTAACCGTACATGCCGATCAAGCAATTCAGACAGATCCTGACTTTTGGTCAGAGCTGCAACTGCATGACACCACATTTAACTCAGTACCGCGTTCATTTGATGATGAATTTTTAATGATGTTTACCTCAGGAACGACCGGTTTAGCCAAGTCTGTACCTGTGCCGCACAAAGCGTTGTTGGCATTTAAAGGGTATATGACACATGCGGTTGATTTGCGTGATGAAGATTCATTTTGGAATTTGGCAGATCCGGGCTGGGCTTATGGTTTGTACTATGGAATTGCAGGGCCTTTAAGTTTAGGGCACAGCATTATTATGGATGAACGGGCTTTTAGTGTTGATCATGCACTTCAAGTCATCAAAAAATATAAAGTCAGCAATTTGACCGGTTCACCAACGGCTTTTCGTATGTTCTTTGGGTTTAAAGAAAAATTTGATGAATCCATAAAATCACATTTACGGGTTGTGAGTAGCGCAGGAGAGCCACTAACTCCCGAAGTGATTCAATGGTTTAATCACGATTTAAACGTCAATATTTATGACCAATATGGGCAAACAGAACTCGGTATGGTGATTGCAAATCATCATGCTTTAGAACACTACAAAAAAGTGGGTTCAGCCGGTTTTGCTATACCGGGACATCGCTTTGCGGTGCTTGATAAAGACCACCAAGAAATTGAACGTGGTGGGATTGGAACATTGGCATTAGACTGGTCGCAATCTCCACTCATGTGGTTCACGGGCTATGGCGGCAATAACCGTAAAGCCTTTGTCGGGAACTACTATTTAACTGGTGATACTGTTCGTTTAAATGAAGAAGGCGGTATTGATTTTGTAGGGCGTGCTGACGATGTCATTACAACGTCAGGCTATCGTGTAGGACCTTTCGATGTGGAAAGCACATTATTAGAGTGTGAAGAAGTTTTAGAATCGGCAGTTGTTGGTAAGCCTGATCCTGAGCGTACAGAATTGGTCAAAGCTTTTGTGGTATTGAAACCACAATATGAAGCTAGTTCTGAACTCATGGATAAGCTACAAGCTTATGTACGTTCTCGTTTATCCAAGCATGCTTATCCAAAAGAAATTGAATTTGTTGATGGGTTGCCTAAAACATCGAGTGGAAAAATCCAACGTAATCTGTTGAAGCAACAAGAAGTGGCCAAAGCGCAATGTATGCAAAAGGTCAGTTAAGTTTGGGCTGAGTTGAATTAAAGGAAAGGCTGCGTACATGCAGCCTTTTCTATTTGCTTATCTGAAGTTGGATAATAATTATTTTTGATTTGGCAATTTTAATGCTGAGACATCGGTAAATGTTTTGGAAAGCTCATGAGGCAAAGCAGTGCAGAAATAAGTGCACAAGCAAACATGATTGTGACTAAACCTAAGCCGCCAAAACTACTAAATTTACCGGTTAAAGTTGTAATGATCGCACCAAAGCCAAATTGTAAGGCACCTAATAATGCAGATGCTGTAACAGCATTTTTATGCTGAAACATAAGAGCCAACTGGCTGCCGGTAGGCATAATGAAACCTAAAAGTGCAACGGCAATGAATAGTGCGCTACAGAAGAATATTAGATTTGAATAGCCTAAGCATTGTGCAAGGAGCAATACAGCCATAATGAGTAAGAAACTGCTGTTCATGATTTTATAGGCATTCAGTGGGCCAAATTTTTCATGCACTTTGGGATTAAAGATTGCCGCAGCAATTAAACCAAATGCATTGAATGCAAAGAGCAGGCTAAATTGGGTAGAACTCAACTGATACTCACTGATAAATACACTGGCTGAACCAGCGATATAGGCAAAGAAGCCAGCTTGTGCAATACACAGTGTGAGTGAGTAAATGATGAACTTACGATCCCTGATAATTTGCCCATATAATTTGATGGTTTGTGAGAGCTTGAATTGTTGGCGCAATTCCACTTGACGTGTTTCGGGGAGCGGCACTGCAACGGCTGCCAATACAATCGCGGCATATACGGCTAAAAAAATAAAAATATTTCGCCATGAACCTAAAGCCTGTAAGCCATCGCCAACTAAAGGTGCTGCCACCGGTGATAGGCCTAATATCGCCAAAACCATAGACATCATTTTGCCCATTGCTGGGCCTTGAAACTAATCTTTGATGATGGCAAAAGCAATCACCATCCCAATTGAACCACCTAAACCCTGAATAAAGCGAATCCATTGTAATTGTTCAACGCTTTGTGCAAATGCGCAGCCGATCGAGCCTAAAATATAAATCCCTAAACCTAAGTAAATGAGCGGTTTACGGCCAAATTTATCCGATAGTGGGCCGTACATCAGCTGGCCGAGCATTAAACCCACAAAAAATGTCATCAAACTCAGTTGGATCGCACCTTCGCTACTCCCTAAAGATGTTGCCATAGCGGGAATGCTTGGTAGGTACATATCAATACCTATCGGGCCGATGGTTGCGAGTAATGCAATGAGTATGGGCATTGCACGTGTATTTGATGCTGTCATAATGTGGTCGGATCTTGTGAAAAGCGGCGCATTATGAAACCTATTGGTTTCCTAAGTCAAGGAGAGCAGCATTGGCAAAACTAGGCCGTCCTTTGGTCATGTCGGCAGAACAGCGGCGTGCAGAAATCTTTTCTATTGCAGAACAACTCTTTGGTGAAAAGGGCTTTGAAAATGTCACCATGTCTGAGATTGCGACCGCAGCAGGCATGTCTAAAAAAACCTTATATGTGTATTTTTCTGATAAACGTGAACTGCTTATTTCATTGGTTGAGTCGTCCTATATCTGGACTGAAGATGCTTTTGATGCCAATAGTTTAGATCGTGTGTTGGCCTTGCAGAATCAGTTGAAGAAAATCGCTGAGCATGTCCTGTCCGAGCGGCATATTAAGTTGTGCCGACTGGCGATCGCAGAGCGTGTTGGTGTTGATGGAATAAGTGATACTTTTTATGAAAAAGGTATCGCCAAAAGCCGAGATCATTTGATTCATACTGTAAGTCATATACCAAGTGCCCAATTTGTATTGAACTTAAATGCAGATATCATGGCGGATATGTTATTTGGTGCAACCATTTCGAAGCCTTTCGTCGATTTACTATTTTTAAATCAGCAGATAGATATGCAGCAGGTGACTATGGCAATTGAACAAAGTATTCAGGCTTTGTTTAAAATGTGAATGCCTAAATTTTCATAGCAAAATTGAATGTTTATTTTCATCCTTATCTTTGGATTGCTCGTTATAATGGCCTCGGTTTTATGTTTAAAATGAGATAGCAGAACATGGATGCACAGCTCGATCTAGATTCAGACATGGAATTAAGTGATGATGAAATGCATCTATACAGCCGTCAAATATTGCTTGATGGTTGGGACATCGATGCGCAAGAGAAGCTAAAACTTGCCAATGTACTCATCGTGGGGTGTGGTGGGATTGGGTGTACCACAGCCGAATTATTGGCACGTGCAGGCGTCGGACAAATCACTTTGATCGATGCAGATCGAATTGAAATCAGTAATTTGCAACGACAAATTGCTTATACCAAACACGATGTAGGATTTTATAAAGCTGAAATTTTGGCTAAACGATTACAAGCGATTAACCCGCATATTCGTGTGCAAAGCTATACCTCAAAATTAGATGAAAGAAACGCAAAGGCATTGATTTCACAGCAGGATTTGGTTCTCGACGGTTGTGATAATTTCAGTACACGGTATTTGGTTAACGCAAGCTGTGTGGAAAATAATGTGGCGCTGATTAGTGCTTCAGCGATCGGCTTTCAAGGGCAGTTATTTATGGTTGAAGCCGATGCTGCCTGTTATGAATGTTTATTTCCAAAAGAACAGCATGCCAATGAAAGTTTGCGCTGTGCAGACTCGGGTGTACTTGCAACTACACCAAATGTTATGGCAAGTTTGCAAGCACATCATGCCTTGCTCTATTTGGGTTTAGGGACGACAGCACTGAAACAAAAACTTTTGTTGTGGGATGGTCTGTCAATGAAACAAAAAATTCTCGCTTTTGAAAAAGATCCCGATTGTCCAATCTGTCAGGCAAGATAAAGCAGCAAGCCCTTATTTTTTTGCTACACTCACGTTAATTATTTTTTTCTAAGACATTATGAAAAACAATATCTGGTTAGATGGAATTCGCTCGGTTGCCCGAATGGGTGAGACCGCAGTCGTTGCGGCAAAAGCCGGCTTTAAATATGCAACTGAAAAACCAAGTAACGCAAAATTAATGCGTGAAACTTTTGAATCACTGGGTTCAACCTATATTAAATTGGGTCAATTTATTGCCAGTACACCTTCTTTATTTCCGCGTGAATATGTCGAAGAGTTCCAAGGCTGTTTAGATCAGACACCGTCATTGCCGTTTAGTTATGTGCAGCAGGTATTGGCTTCAGAATTTGCTGGTCGTAATTTAGATGAAATATTTGCTTCAATTGATGAAAAGCCTTTGGCTTCTGCATCGATTGCACAGGTGCATGCCGCTAAATTGGTCACTGGTGAAAATGTTGTTATTAAGGTGCAAAAACCGGGTGTCGAGACAATTCTCTATACAGATTTAAACGTCTTACATTGGGCTACTAAACTGGTCGAAAAAGCTGTACCCAAAGTCAAATTTGCTTCACTTGCAGATATCGTTGAGGAAATTAAAGTTCGCATGGTACGTGAGGTGGACTTTATTGAAGAAGCTCAAAATCTTGACGACTTTGTGAATTATCTGAACGTAACTCAAAACAAAGCCGCAACAGCACCAAAGGTTTATCACCAATATTCAACACGTCGCGTATTAACCATGGAGCGTTTATACGGCGTACCATTGACTGATTTTGATGTGGTCAAGAAAGTCGCTAAAGATCCATCGCAAGTTTTGGTGACAGCGATGAATACATGGTTTGGCAGCTTGATGTTATGTAATAGTTTTCATGCAGACTTACATGCAGGCAACCTGATGCTGCTTGAAGATGGTCGAGTTGGCTTCATCGATTTTGGTATCGTGGGCCAGTTGAAACCTGAAGTGTGGACAGCATGTATTGCGTTTATGGATGCCCTACAAAAAACTGACTACAACTTGATGGCTGAAAATATGCTGAAAATGGGCATGACGGCTGTCAAAATTGACACACAAGTCTTAGCTGCCGACTTAGAACGCTTATTTAGCGGTGTGCTTTTGGCCGATCCGCAAGAGTTATTAACCTCAAATCCTGCCGATTTGAATGACATCATGATGGATATGGTACAAGTTGGAGAGCGTCATGGTATTCGCTTCCCACGTGACTTCGCTTTATTATTCAAACAAATGTTGTACTTCGACCGCTTTATGCGCATCCTTGCGCCATATACTGATATTTATGCAGACCAGCGTATTCAAATGGTGCAGACTATGGACCCTAATTTATTGTTGAATCAATAATTTAGCTGCAAGATATAAATAGAATCCTCTTGCTTAAACAGGAGGGTTTTATCGATGTTTAAGATTTTATTTTGAGTGTAAGAATGGACGCAATTATCATTGAAGGTTTGAAAGTTGAGACTGTCATCGGCTGTTTCAATTGGGAGCGTCAGATTATTCAGCCTTTGATGCTCGACCTCAATATTCAAACCAGTTTAGCGCAGGCAGCTCAGTCAGATGAGCTTGAAGATACCTTGAATTATGCTGAAATTTGCGAAATATCAGCCAAAGTCATTCAAACTGCTCAACCTAAATTGATCGAACATGCAGCAAAACTGGTGATTGATGCACTTTTCGCTACCTATGACAGCATTGAATCTATTATGATTACCATCCGGAAGCCTGCCATTATCGCGCAAGCCAATTCTGTAGGAATTCGTCTTGAACGCCACCGAAACGATTTTCGCCCTAGCTCTGGCGAGTAATTTCAATCCCAAACCGCATTTTCAACTGGCTTTACGTCAAATTCAGGCTTTGGGTCATGCTGAATTTTCCAAAATTTATGTGATTCCTTGTCGTGATGGCATTGGGGCGGATTATTGGAATGCAGCCTGTTTGGTGAAAAGCAGTTTATCTGTAGATGAAATCAGCGCCTTACTGAAAAAAATGGAAGCAGACTCAGGTCGTGTTCGTCCGTCTCATAATATCGCTTTGGATCTGGATCTGATCGCGTGGGGCGAAAGCTTAGCGCACATGCAATTTAATCCGAAAAAACTGCCTTTAGCACTCGATGTTAAAATTCCAATGTTCGATATATGGAAAAATAAGATGTTTGAACATCCAGCACATCAATTTCCTATGGTGAGTTGTCAAAAAGTTTTAGTGGATTGAGTGAATGAAACGCAATGCTTTCAAAACTCATGACGTACATTTAGAATGTCCCTAAATATCCCAAGTAGACAATAACAAAAATATTCAAATCCTGTCATGGTATGCGCTAGCGTATAGGCTGTCTCAGGATTACATTATCTTTTTAGCTTCAAAATAATGATATGAACTGGACGGATCTGATTCAGCACTATGGCTATATTGCGATTTTTATTGGCACATTGTTTGAAGGAGAAACAGTGCTGATGATTGGCGCCTATGCCGTACATCAACACATACTTCATTTTCCAATGTTGATTGCAGTGGCGATGCTGGGCAGTTTTATTGGCGATCAGTTTTATTATCAAATGGGCGCTCGCTATGGGCAAAAACTTATCCAGTCGAATGCAGAATTTGCACAAAAATTCGATCGTGCGAGCCAGTTTATTGAATGTTATCCTATTTTGACCATTTTATTTATGCGCTTTGCTTGGGGCTTTAGAACCATTTTACCTATTGTTGTAGGTGTGCGTGCTTATCCTGTTTGGAAATATGTGCTGATTAATCTAGTTGCCTGTTTTATTTGGGCGATGTTGGTCGCAATGATTGGCTTCCAAATCAGTCATTATTTACATCTATTTTGGGCGAAAATGCTGCCTTATCATCAAGATATTTACATCGTTATTGCCGTTATTTTATGTATCGTATTCTTCCGTGTGCTCTATACGGTGTTGAAGTGGTGGTGTAAGCATCATCAACATTGATAAAGTGAACGTGGCTGATCTGATAAAGTCGTCAAAACATAATTAAAAGATTTAAAGGGATATTTAGTGAGCGCAATATGGGCTTAGGTTATGGTGCGGGTGCGGGAGGTTTCCTTATTATTTGCTTTGCGATTTTGGTGCTATTTATTGTCATTGCGATTTGGTTGAGTTGGAATAATTGGTATAAAAAGCAAAAAAATCGACCATATAAAGTAAATGCGGTACTTAAAATTGGTTTATCTGGCGTATTGTTTTTCCCTTTATTTGTTGCAGTAACGCTGGGATTGTTCGTGATTTCAGATCTTAGTTCTGACTATGCAGAGTGGCAGCATCAAAAGAAAATTCATATACAGTTGCAGGAACCCTTAAACTTTGGAGAGGTTGTACTGCCTGAAGGCACGTGGATTAACCGATCATTTGAAACCGACTATACTCTGGAACAGATGACTGATATTCGTCAAGGTTTGACATCGGCTCGTTTTCCACAGCCGATTCAAATAGCTGGATTTGATGTTATTGCATTTGAGCTGCATCGTCATTTATTGCTTGAGTTGGTACATGATCAAACCGTTATGATGAATAACCAAAAAGAAATTTGTCCGGCTGGATGGCTGCTTGAGTTAGGTGGAGCTGGTTATCCGTCCACTGCACAACGTTATAGTTTGAATTTTGATTGGTTTACACCAAGTCGATGGCAGCCTATAAACTGTTTTGATGGCGAAGGAATTATTGTATTAAAGTCAAAAGATTTCTCATAAAAAAGCCTGCATCATTGCAGGCTTTTTGTCCACTATTTATAGAACTTAGCGACAATCATTAGAAAATCATTAAATGTAATAACTGGTTTTGGTCATCAGCTTTGAAATACCAGTCATGGCAATACGAACTGGAACAGGAAGGTCTACACCACCTGCATTGAGTGCTGTATCACGGTGATGCAGCTCATCTTCATTCATTTGCACTAAGATTTTACGTGAACGTTCGTCTTGTTCAGGAAGTTGGCGGATGTGATCTTCTAAATGCAGGCTCACTTGACGCTCAGTTTCAGCGACAAAACCTAGGCTGTATTTATCACCGGCAATACCTGCTAATGCACCCATCCCAAAAGAAAGGCCGTACCAAACAGGGTTGAGCAGACTGGTATGGCTGTCTAATTCTTTTAAGCGGTCTTCACACCAAGCCAAATGATCTTGTTCTTCAATCGCAGCTTGTTCCATTTCACGGCGGACATTTGGCAGTTTAGCGGTGAGTGCTTGGCCATGATAAAGCGCTTGGGCACAAACTTCACCACTATGGTTGACACGCATTAGACCCGCCACATGACGTGCTTCACTGACTGCAAGTTGAGTCTTTTCAGCAACAGACGGATTTTCACGATGTGCAGCCGTTGCTCCGGGAACTAAACTACGTAAGGCCTGATCAAATGAGTGAATAAGTTTGTCGACACCTGTAAATTGACGCATGGATTAATCCTCCAGAGAGACTTGCGTAGTTTGAAGCAAAGGTTTGATGCGTAATAGCAGCCAAATACAAAAGATTGCACTGAGTACTGCGGTTATACAAAAAAGTATTTTAATATCAATCTTTAAAACACTCAGAATGATAATTGAAAATATAGCAGAAGATACCATAAATACCGCATTTAAAATGTTGTTTGCGGCAACGACTCGCGCACGATGTGAGCGTGGGGAGTAAGCTTGCATCATTGCATAGAGTGGAACGATGTAAAATCCGCCACTAATGCCCAATAAAGTCACGGCAATCATGACATGGTAATAGCCCCAACCTTGATGAAAAACTTCTGAAAGGGTAATAAGTGGGCCAGTTTGAGTAGGGACGAGGGTCAAACTAAAGGCTAAATACAGTGCAAATACCGTTAAACCTACAGCACCGATGGGAACCATCTTAATATTGACTTGAGTGCCGCCCAATTTACGACAAAGCAATGAACCTACGCCCACACCCACAGAGAAAAAGGTCAATAGCAAGCTAACGACATTTTCAGAGGCATGTAGATTTTGCTGAGTCATTTGTGGAATTTGAGTGAGGTAGGTTGCACCATAAAACCAATACCACGAGTTCCCCAATAAAATAGTAAAAATTAGTGGCAAACTTTTGGCATATTTCATCGTTTGGTAACTGGTACGAAAAAAGTTCCAATCGATTTTTAAATCTGGTGTAGTGACATTTTGCTTAAGAATAAAACGACTGGTGATATAACCTAAAATAGCGATGGTCATCACTGTCAGGCTGATCCACATTAAATTGCCTTGTGATGAAGCAATCCCAGCACCACCCAAAATCATCCCGAATAAAATTGCCATGGATGTTGCCGATTGGAAGAGCGCATTGCCTGACATCAGCTCATTGGGCTTTAAAATTTCAGGCAAAATTGCATATTTGATTGGACCAAAAAATGTCGAATGGGTCCCCATCAAAAATAAAGCCAGCAACAATAACCATAAATGACCGGTCAGAAAGCCAATACTGCCGATGATCATGATGATAATTTCTAAAATTTTGATGCCACGGACAAGTTGTGAACGTTCAAACTTATCTGCGATCTGTCCCGCTGTCGCTGAAAAAATAAAGTAGGGTAAAATAAACAATAATGCAGCTAGATTGTTTAGCGTGCTGATGGGTAATGCCTGTTGTTGGATTAATCCATAGGTGATGACCAACAATAAAGCCTGTTTATACACATTGTCATTGAGCGCCCCAAAAAATTGGGTCAAAAACATAGGCAGGAAGCGGCGTGTACCTAGCAGATGTTCGTTGTTATTCATAAGTGTCTTGCTACATTAAGTTTTATTAAGAAATGTGAGTGATTGGTAAAATCTCTAAAAAATCATGTAATATGTTTTTTGAGTTTGGAGATGGCGAAAAACCAATAGATATAAGATCTTTAGCTCTATATCTGGTTGACTAAGTCCATTACATAATGAAATTTGTTAGAGTTTGCTATGCCTGCAAAAATCAAGTTTAAAAAAACATTGCTTCATCACAGTATAGCTCACTGCATACGACAGCATCATAGCAATAAAAGTCTATATATGAGCATCTTTTTGACCTTGTGTGCTCAGCATAGTTTCGCCCAAACTCCCGCAGAAACGGTTCCAACATCTGCAGATACAAAAGCAGAGATTGTTACTGAAATCAAGGATGAGGCTGTAAAGCAAGGGCTATCGACGCCTGAAGCAATTGAAAAAATTGAAAATATAAATGAGCCGGAAGAATCTGTTGATAGCATGAAAATGCTGCAAGAACAGCAGCAAGCAGGAACACAACTACAAGAATTTAAACCCATTGAGTTTGAAGATTTAGAAAACTTACCCGTGACACCTGTTGATCAAAACATGGCGAATGAAATCTTCCAAGTTGCTGAAGAAGCCAAACGTCAAGCACAGGAGTACCGTGCAACACAGCAAACAGAAATTGCTGTTGCGGATATTACCCAAAAAGAGTTAACGGAAATTAACCAAGCGCCAGTCAATATTGATCAGCTCATGGGTGAAATTCGTTCGGATAATGAAATTACCGCGACACGAAATGAAAATGCCAATACTCTGCAAGAGCTGCATAACCCAACAGTTGAGGATGATGTAGAGCCAGGTATTTTCAAGCGCTTATTATATAAAGTACGTCCGCCACGTCAGATGAATACGGCAAAAGTGCCACGAATTAGTGCGGATGTTGAAATTACCTCAGCACATAACACCAGTCAAACGTCGAGTAAGGCCTACGGTGCGGCACTGGAAGATCTCAAAGCCAATATTAAAGGTAAGCTTTCAGGTTTTACTCAAGAATCCTTTAGTGATTTTCCATCGGCTTTGCCTCAATTACGTAGCTTGTCCAATCAAGCCGCGCAAGCCGTGGGTTTCTATCAATCAGAATTCAAATTTGAAAAAGTGTCTGACAGCAAAGTTCGTGTATTGGTTACACCAAATACGCCTGTGCAAATTGAAAAACAGAATGTTGAATTTTCTGGGGCTGGGGCGAATCAAGCTCAGTTTCAGGTGATTGGTGTATTACCAGATCAGGAAGACGGTGACATTCTTAATCATGGTAAATACGAAACCACGAAACGCCGAATCAATGAGGCAGCGACCAATAACGGTTATTTCGACTCGTACTGGCGTTTGCACGATGTAAGAGTGGCTCAACCACAAAATACAGCCGATATCAATTTGCGCTTTGAGACGGGCGAGCGTTATAAGCTTGGCGCAGTTGAATTTAGAATGAGCGATCCGAATGCAGAGTTTCCATTGGATCGCGATATTTTAGAAAGTTTGGTGACGTGGAAAGACGGTGCTGACTATACTTTCTGGCGTGTGAATGGTTTGGCTAATAACTTGACCAACTCTCGCTATTTTAACTACACCTTGGTTGATTCAATTCGACCAGACCCGATTGAAAAGCCGCTTGAACTGCCACCAGATATTCAGACCTTGGTCGATCAAAATCAGTTGTCTGAAAGTTCACAAGTAGTGAAAGACAAAACGGAAGTGATGTCGAATAAGGAAGTCACGCAAAAAGTGGTTAATGAAGACCAATTTGCGGGGGTGAATGATGCAGAGCAATCATCTAAATTACGCAGTTTGCAAGATACGCAAGATGCCAAACAAGCAGAACAAGAACGTTTAAAAGCGCAAGCACGTGAAGATAAAAAAGTCCCTGTGATCGTGACACTAAATGCAGATAAGTTGAATAGTGCAGAAATTGGTGCTGGTTTTGGTACCGACACCGGTACACGTGTTCGTGGCCAGTATCGTCGTGCCATTGTAAACAAACGTGGTCATTCTTTTGACGCCAACATGGAAGTATCCAAAATCCGTCAATCGATTGATGGACGCTATAACATTCCATATAACTACCCATTAAATGACTATGTCAGCTTAGTCGGTGGTTATGAACGTGAAGAACGTGATGATGTCGGTCAAGGTGTTAATCTTTCCATTGAATCTGCTGTAGCGGGTGTGGACCGGATTATTAAAAACCCCCGTGGTAGTTGGCAGCACACCTTTGGTTTACGTTATCGTTTGGACCGTATTACTGATGACGGACTTAATCCTAGTGATGACATTCCAGATGCATTCTTGGTGAATACCAACAATGAACAACAGTCCTTGATGTTTGGCTATGAAATTTCTCGAACCGACTCTGATAAACGTGTGAATCCGAGTAAAGGGATCAAGCAAACCTATAAAGTTGAAGTCGGAAGTGAAAGCTTACTTTCAGATGCTGATATGGCGATCTTGAATGCGGGCTGGCGCTTTATTTATTCGTTGGGTGAAAATGATAATCACCAAGTCGTTGGGCGCAGTGATTTAGGTTATATTCTGACAGAGAACTTTGATAAAGTTCCTTATAACTTACGCTACTTTACCGGTGGTGACCAAACCATTCGCGGCTTTGACTATAAGAGTTTAGCGGCCGAAGAAAATGGCTATAAAATTGGTGGTCAAGTCTTGGCAACGGGTTCATTAGAATACAACTACCAATTTAAAGAAGGCTGGCGTGCTGCGGTCTTTAGTGACTTTGGTAATGCGTACGATAAAGACTTTAATACACCGACTGCATATAGCGCAGGTGTGGGGATACGTTGGGCATCGCCAATTGGCCCAATTCGTTTAGATGTCGCTACCGGACTTTCTGACGACAGCAAACCAATTCGTTTACATTTCTTTATTGGTTCACAATTATAATTTTTAGGTGATGTGTTTTTTATGACTGAACAAGAACAGCAAGAACCAGAAAACGAAACGCCGGTAGAGCAACTGCCGAAGAAGCGTCGTATTCTTCGAAGTGTCATTTTGACCTTCGTGTTCGTGCTTATCTTTTTGGTGGCTGCATTGGCGGTCATGTTCTCTACAGACAAAGGTAGTAAGTTTTTACTTGACCGTGTTCTGGAACGTCAGCAAATCATTCACTATGAATATGAAGGTGGTAACCTGTGGCGGGGCATTATTCTACGAAATGTCCTCGTTACGCTAAAACCTGTCGATGTAAAAATTGACCGTGCCGATATTACACTCGGTTGGCGCGCCATTATTAATAAAGAAATTCATTTAAATAAGGCAGATGTTAAAAATCTGCAAATTATTACCAAGACCCCACCTAGCGATAAACCTTTTGTATTTAGTGAAATCCGTTTGCCGTTCGTACTTCGTGTCGATCATGCAGATTTAGATCATATGTTGATTAAAACCCATAGTTCAGGTGTGGATTTTTATGATATTGAATTAAATGAAGCGCTTTGGTCAGGGACGGAATTAAAATTCGAAGATACCCGTATGGATATGGGGTATTTGTCTGTGCGCCAAGCGTCTGGGAATATGAAGTTTGAAGACAAGTATCCGCTAAATGCTGTGGGGATTGTCAATTTACCTTCACTACGTGAAAGCTTGAATATTCATGATATTCAAATGGTGGCTAAAGGATCTCTTGATACGATTCAAGCTGGTGTGGCAACTCATACGCCTGATCTTTTAACAGGATGGGCAGTGGTCCATCCAATGCGTCCACATGTCCCGATGTTTGGTGCGCTTAAATTTAAAAACTATCATTTACCTTTACTGACTGAGCAAAAGCTCTTTGCTAAAAATGGGCTGGCAAAATTCAAAGGGGATATTCAGCGTCTCAATTTAGATTTAGACACGGACCTGAGCGGGGCCAATATTCCTGAGGGTAAATATACTGCGCTCATGAGTACGGACTTGGTCAACCAACTTGATATTTCTAACCTAAATGGTCAAGTGATGGGCGGTGCTGTCAATTTGGGTGGCGTGGTGAGTTGGAAAGATCAGGTCACTTGGGATGTAAGTGGTCGTTTGGATAAAATTAATCCAAAACATAAGCTGATCCCGCAAGTGGTTCAAGATTTTCTACCTGTAAATTTAAACAGTAAGATTGCGTCCAAAGGGACCCTTGAAAAAGGTATGCACTTGACGGCGTTGGTGGATTTTGACCAATATGAAACTTGGAATTTAAAACTCGATCAAGCGCCTGCCAAAAATAATAAAGCTCAGCCGATGCTGATGGATGTGTCTTGGAAAAATATAGACCGTGCAGTGCCATATGTTGGATGGTTGAGTAGTGATTCGGGCAATGTGCAATTGGCGCTTACAGAAGGTCAGCAGAACATCAACGTGGCGACCACCGTGTCAAGACATGAAAAAGGTGCTCTGCCTGCTGGACAATATCAAGCCAAACTGAATCTGAAAAATAACAATCTCAATGTCCCTGCCTTTAGTTATGTGGCCGACAAAGGTCAGCTCAAAGGTAACGCAGTTGTAGAATTGCCTGATGAAAAACGCATGCTGAAGTGGCAAGCCAATGTACAAGCACAGCAGTTCAATCCGCAAACCATCGTGGCTGCTGCGCCTGTCGACCAAATTACAGGGTCATTAAAAGCCAATGGTTATGCAAAACCAAATCAACAGATTATTCAGCTGAATAATATTGATTTGTTAGGCCGACTTGCACAGCAAAATGAAACAGTTCATTTAACAGGTCAATCTACTGCTGCGCTGACTTTCCATGATGAGAAACAAGGTGGAGGCTTTAAAGCTTTTGCTGTGAATTATGATGGTGGCCTCAATGCAAGCCAAGTTGCCGCAAGTAAAGGCAGTTTGATTTTCAAAGTATCGGGTACACCTGAATTAATTAAAATAGCCGAGCTGCGTCATGATGGCGTGGCAGGTAAAATTTCTGCCAATGGACAAGTTTTACTACAAAAAGCCATTGGTTGGGATATTAATGCATCACTGGTGCATTTTAAGCCGCATTATTTTGCCTCAAATGTACGGGGTGAATTATCTGGAAATTTAAAAACCAATGGTGTGTGGTCAGATGCGC
Organism: Acinetobacter sp. YH12152; assembly: GCF_013418285.1. Classification (NCBI taxonomy): domain Bacteria; kingdom Pseudomonadati; phylum Pseudomonadota; class Gammaproteobacteria; order Moraxellales; family Moraxellaceae; genus Acinetobacter; species Acinetobacter sp. YH12152. Next base: position 21,196 of record NZ_VPCH01000003.1, on the reverse strand, counting down.
TAAAACGTATTCAAATTGAACGTCTGAATTTGGCAGGTATGATCAATAACAAACCTGTCCGTGGTCAAGGTAACTTGGCGATGGTGATTAATTCAAATCAATCCGGCTTTATGCCAAAACAGTTTGAAGCGAATAATTTGCTGTTGGCTTATGCCAATAACCAAATTCAAGCCACTGGTAATGCACAAAATTTACAATTGAAAATTAATGCACCAGCGTTATATGAAATTTATGCAGGCCTACGTGGACGTGCTTATGGCTACTTAAATGTTCAAGCACAGCCACGACTGCAAGCATCTGCCAATATCGCAATAGATGATTTTGCTTTTAATAATTTATTCAGTGTGAAAAAAATACGGGTGCAAGGTGAGTTGCCAACTTCTGCGACTTCACCAAGTTTATTAACGGCAACGATGGATAATTTACGTAGTAACAACCGTGAGATTGTGAAAGGTCAAATTTCACTAGCAGGAACACGTAATGCGCATTTATTAAAAGTCAGTGCTGAAAATAAATTATCAAAATTTTATGTGCAGTTAGCTGGTGGTTTCAACGCACAAAATAATTGGCTTGGTCAGATTCAAAAAGGCGATTTTGACTCCTTGCGTACACGTCTTGTGCAGCGTCAAAATGCATCGATTATTTACAACACTGCACAGTCTGACTTATTTGTTGGCGCACATTGTTGGATGAGTCAGCAAAGTGAATTATGTTTTGATCAGCCGATTCGTGTGAATAAAAACCGCGGCAATGTATCTTTTGTGACAAAGAACCTAGACTTAAATGATTTTGCAGCATTTATGCCTGAAGGCCTGGCGATTACGGGTAAAGTGAATGGTTATGCAAAAGCGTCTTGGGCGAAAGGTGCAAAACCTAAAATTGATGCACGTTTAGTGACTCGTGACGGTTTACTTGGTTTAGCAGCTGAAGATCCACAGTATTTAGCATCCACTTTAAAATATGATGAAGTAGGTTTGATTGCGAAAAGTGTCGCTGAAGGGCTACAAATTCGACTCGATACCAAAGCCCCAGATATTGGTACAGGTTATGCCAATATTATTATTGACCCGTATAAAGCCAATAAACCGATCCGTGGTGAAGTGGCCTTTAACCAAGTTCAATTGAAAATCTTAAAACCATTTATACAAGATGTCCGTTCAATGGGCGGTACGTTGTCTTATGCGGCAAAAATTAGCGGAACATTGTCTCAGCCTTTAATGGATGGTGAGATTCGAGTGAAAAATGGCTCGATTAGCATGATTTCATTGCCTGTAAACTTGACCAATATTCAGTTGTATTCTGCTGTGCGTCAAAACTACGCGACGATTGATGGTGCATTTAACAGTGGGCGTGGTGTAGGCAAATTAACCGGAAATATTGACTGGAAAAATGATCCACGTATCCAGTTGAATTTAACGGGTAATGAAATGTTGGTCCGTCAAGCGCCATTGATCACCGCTGTTGTAACGCCTGATTTATCTTTAGATGTGCTGCCTTTCAGTAAGAAATTAACCTTAAAAGGTAAAATTGATGTGCCGCGTGCATTGATTTCGATGCCAGAATCGTCTGCAACAGTGGTTGGGGTATCTTCAGATGTACGTGTGGTGCATGAAGGTGATAACCAACTTGAAATCTTAAAATCGGCACGTCCTTGGGATATTCGCGCAGATGTACAGGTGAACATTGGTAATCAAGTGATTTTCCAAGGTTTTGATAGTCGAATTCCGTTGATTGGTCGTTTGAATTTGACACAACGTGGTTTAGAAACAGCAATGCGTGCCAATGGTGCAATCGGTGTTTCTCAGCGTGTGAAAATCGAAGCCTATGGTCAAAGTCTGGACTTGAACCGTGCGATTGCTCGTTTCAATGGACCATTGGCAAACCCAACTTTAGATATCGATGCCAATAAAGCCGTGCAAGGTAGTACTGTTGGGGTTCGTGTGACGGGTACGGCATCAAGTCCTGCGATTCAGGTGTATAACGATGCGGGTCTGTCTGAACAAGAAGCCTTAAATGCCTTAATTACAGGTCGTATTAATGAAGGAAGTTCAGGTTTAAGTCAGGCGGAAGGTTTCCGTTCTGATGTGAACAACACGATTGCTGCTGCCGGTATTAGTATGGGCTTGGGTGGTACACGTGCATTGACCAACCAAATTGGTCGTACATTTGGTCTGAGTGGTTTGGCACTAGATGCTCAAGGAACAGGGGATGATACTCAGGTTTCTGTGACGGGTTATATCACACCTGACTTATTCATTCGTTATGGTGTCGGGGTATTTACACCAGTGAATAAACTGACCTTACGTTATCAAATGAATCAACGTTTGTACTTGGAAGCGAGTCAGTCTTTAGAGCGTGCAATCGACTTGTTCTATAACTGGCGCTTCTAAGAGAAGTCAAAATTTGAATATAAAAAAATGCAGCTTAGGCTGCGTTTTTTTATGCAAATAATGAATTGAGAAATCAATCTTTAAACGTATCATTCAGTGCCTGTTGTACTGCTTCAACACGAGTCTTGCAGGCTTTATAGGCTTGCATCGACTCTTCAACGATTTTCATAAGATTATCAATATCGGGTTCTTGCTGAGATTCGAGTAATTCAGCATTACGTTTTAAAACTTCATAGCCTTCTTTAAAACTTAGAGTATCAGTCATCATGATTTTTTACCTGTATATGTTGAATGTCAGCCGTGATGATGCCGTCTTGCATTTCAATTTCAATCGGTGAATGCGTTGAAGGCTGAAGATTTTTCGTTGCGCGAATGGCGTGACCTTGCTGCCGCACGATGGCATAACCTTTGGAAAGCACATGAGCAGGGTTTTGCAGTAAAGTCTCACGCATGAGTATTTCAATATTCTGTGCAGCTGTTTTAAGTTGTAACTGAGCAAAATAAGCAGTGTTATCTTGGTATTGTTGTAATAGCTGAGTTGAGTCATTGATTTGACTCTGTGCCAAGGTCTTTATGACTTGTAGTAACTGATCATTTTGACTTTGATACACAGCAATTTGATGTTGTGAGCGCAGTTGAATGCTTTGTAATGCCTCTAAAACTTCCTGAGTTCGCTCAACAATATGATTACGAATCCCCCCAATCACTTTACTCGGGGTGTCGAAAGAACGATGTGCAATTTCATCTAAGATTGTACGGTCTTTTTCATGGCCGATACCGACCCAAATCGGCACGCTACGCTTAGATAGAAGTACAGCCAAATCATAATCATTCAGATAAGCAAGATCGTTAACAGCACCGCCACCACGAATAATCACGATCAAATCTGGCGCAGTTTGAAAGTCATTGGCCCATTGTCTTAAACCCAGTGCTAAAGCATCTCGGATACTTTGTGCTGCGGTATTCCCTTGAAAGGTTGCAGCATGATAGACAAATTCACACACGCCAGCATGTTGTAGTGCATCTGCATCTTTTTTAAAGTCACCTAAGCCAGCCGCATTTTCAGGCGCAATAACCAAGACATGCTGAATATCAAATGGCGCAGGCAAGTTTCGATTTTTATGAATCAGACCTTCGCTGGTGAGTTTTTCTAAAATTTGTTGATAACGTCGAGCTAGATCACCCAAGGTAAAACTCGAATCAATTTCTTCGATATTGACTGAAAAGCCGTACTGCGGGTCAAATTTGGCACGCACTTTAACTAAGACATTTAAGTCACGACTGAGCTCAATACCGCTTTCACGTTCAAATTTTCCGACAACTTTATTTGCAGTAAATTTCCAAATTGTGGCTTTACAACTGGCAATGACTTTATCGCTTTCTTGTTCTTTTTCAGCCAATTCTAAATAGTAATGTCCACCTTTGATGTTTAAATTTCGAATCTCGGCTTTGACCCACACGGCATCATCAAAAGCCAATTGAATGATTTCTTTGACCGCAGATAGGTATTCGCTCAGCGTTAATTGAACATCAGACATAATTTAAAATAGGAGAAGATACAAATGAATATTCATTTAAATACTAAATAAATATTCAGCAATTGCAAATGATCATTTCGGTTAAAACAGCAGACATTATCAACGCCACTACAGCGTAGCATTTCAAGCAAACGGTTTATTTCACACGGAGCAGTTCGTTCCAATTACTCAGATAAGCAGGGGAACACAGATTTTTTTTCATCCGCCATGTTGCAGCATCGTCCTGCGCTAAGCCGATCGAGACAAAATGATGTCCAAATTTTTTTTGAATACCTTCGATGGTCTCGGAGAGTTTCAAACGGCTTTGTCTTCGCGTCATATCGCAAAACAAATCTGGGGTGAAATTTTGCTGTGGAATGATTTCTAATAACACTACACCGGCTTTTTTATATTTAAATCCCGCTTTAAAGATTTTTTCGACGGCACGCGTTGCTGCTTGGGTGATGCTAATTAAGTCATCGGTATGCTCATTCAGAGTAATGGCCAGGTAGGGTGCGTATTTTTCAGCAGAATTAAAGCGACTTGTTTGAATAAAAACCCCCACCATACGACATAGAGAATGATCTGCTCTTAAACGTGTGACGGCTCGCGCGATATATACACGAATAGAGGCTTTAATATCTTCCAGTTCGTAGACTGGCTGACCATAGGAACGACTACTGATAATTTGCTGTTTGCTCGGCGCTTCTTCTTCAATAGACAGACAAGATAGACCTTGCAGTTCCAAGACGGTTTTTTCCATCACCACACTAAATTTTTTTCGAATATCTTTAGGCTGTGCATTGATCAGATCTAGAACATGATGAATGCCAAGTTGATTCAGGGCTTTTGTATGATTTCGACCGACGCCCCAAACTTCATTGACTGGCGTATGGGCAAGGAGCTGTTCTGAGGAACACGGGTCCATTTCAACTAAATTGCACACACCGTTCAAATACGCATTTTTTTTGGCAAGATGGTTGGCTATTTTGGCTTCCGTTTTAGAGCGACCAATCCCGACACAGCAGGTTAAGCCTAGCCATTTTAGGATCGTCTCTCGTATTTCTTTGGCATATAGGCTTAAATCGAACAGTTCTTGATAGGCGGTGAGATCTAAAAAACACTCATCGATCGAGTAAACTTCACGGTCTTCGGGGCCGACATACATGCCTAAAATATTCATAAATCGATTAGACATTTCGGTGTAGAGTGCATAGTTACTCGACAACACCTGAACATGATGTTGTTGGATTAAATCTTGAATTTGATAGACCGGCACAGCCATTTTAATCCCAAGGTCTTTGGCTTCCTGACTTCGTGATACAACACAGCCATCGTTATTGGACAGCACGACGACAGGGACATTATTGAGCTTTGGGTTAAAGACACGCTCGCAACTGACGTAGCAGTTGTTGAGGTCAACTAACGCAAATATTTTATTTTCAGCTTTCATGACGAATTCTTGTGTTTAGGTGTGTGATGAGCGCTTATAAAATTGCTTTAAATTAAAAGTCACAACACCCTGAACAACGATAGATTCGCTATCTGAAGGGATAATATGCGCATAGGCAGGGTTTTCTGCTTTCAGCCAAATTTGGGGTAAGACTTTATTAGGGTCACCAAAAATGTCGGCAATTTCTTCTTTTGACATTTTTGCGGTGATCATCAAACGCTTTAAGGTGATTTCACGATTATCAATTAGTGCGACTACGATATCGCCATGTTTGGCTTCTAAGCTTCGATCCACCAAAAAAGTATCATTAATTTCAAAGCCAGCATTGAGTAAAGACTCGCTATCGACATGCGCAACAAATGTAGCGAGCGGGTTAATCACCAAATAATCGTTCAGGTCTAAGACTTTTTCAAAAACATCTTTATTGGCGAAAGCTGGGCCAGCAGGAATACGTTCCAAGGCAACGGGAAGTTCAATACGGGTATTTTTTTGAACAGGCTGAACATTGAGCGAAGAATCCAAAAATGGATCTTTAGGAGGTTCTTGAGATTGCTGTTCAAGCAGGGCATTGATGGTGGGACTCGGTTTACCATCTTCGCCCATGAGCTGTTGCAAAGATGACCAAGCTTGGTCCGAAAAATAAATTGGCAGTTTTTTTGACATATTTTGCTCCTACGCAACGTGGCGTGTTTGAAGAAAATTACTTTTTTTAGGATACGCGTTGGGCAGGTCAAATTTCAAATTAATAAAACCTTTAAAATCAAAACTGCGACAAGTTGAGTCGTTTTAAATATTGCAAAAATCATCATCGGCTCACAGAAAATGGCGTGCTGTATTTTGAATAAAGGCTGCATTGCTGCCCAATCGCAGAAAGCAGAAGGATTGCTAAAAATTGCAATAAACAACTCGTTTAGTTGCCATAAACTTGATAAGTTAAATTTTTATATTCAGAAATAGACATGATGAAAAATATATGGATTTTAGCTGCACTGACAGCATTTATGGCGGGTTGTAGTACAACCCAGCAAACTGAAAATACACCAGAAAAAATTGGTATGGCAAATCCAGCCAGCCAATATTGTGTAGAGCAAAAAGGTAAACTTGAAATTCGTGATGAAGCAAATGGTCAGGTAGGGTATTGCCATCTGCCAAACGGGCAAGTGGTTGAAGAGTGGGCATTATTCCGTAGTAGCCAGACCCAATGTGTTGCTGATAAGGCAAAGACGTTGATTGGCCAAGCAAAATTGACAGAAGATCAGATCAAGGCGATTAGCCAAGCTCAAATTGTCCGTTTAGTCAAACCTGGGCAGCCAGTAACAATGGATTATCGTGTAGAGCGCGTCACCGTCACTGTAAATCCAATCAATAAAAAGATTATTCAAGCAACTTGTGGTTAATTCAAACGCATAAAAAAGGCCCGAAAGGGCTTTTTTTGTTTGTTCGGCTACGACTAATTTAAATGACAAATCCATTACGATCTTTTATATTGCCCCTCGTAAGGAGAAGTTCATGAAAAAGTTATTTGCTTTATCCGTTATGGTGGCTTTGGTCGGCTGTGCTGAAAAAAAACCATTAACCCCTGAAGAGCAGTGGCAGGGTTACTGCCGCAGTGTAGGTAATGCTGCACGTACGATTATGTTAGATCGTCAAAATGCAATTGAAAAAGACAAAGCAGTTGAGCATGCCAACAAAATTGAGGATGAAACCACCAAAGGATTTATCCTGAACATCATTGATGAAGTTTATGCCTTGCCGCAAGCTGAGATTAATACTGATGTTGAAAAAGCACGTGAAAAAATTCGTGCTGAGTTTACTGAAAAATGTATCGCAACACCGCATACTGAAATGCCAGATTATAAACCGTTCTAAGGAACGGTTTTTTATGCGAGAAAGCGCGTAAAGCAAAACCTAAAGGCTGTATTCATCAGTGAGTAGTTACAACTGGGTAACTATCCGTTGTTTAGCCATATGATTGAGTTCATGCTTATTTTGCGAATGCATATTTATCTTCGGGTTACTTTGAATATGAGATGCTTAAAGATTTTTAAATAGCCTAAGCAGAGCGAAATACAAATTGTGACAACTTGCTAAATCATAAATATAGAAAAGCAAATCTTTTTAATGAATAATGAAATGGAGAATAAAAAACAGTAGAGGAGCAGAATATGGACGTTATAGGTTATATGCATCACTCAGATCTACTCCTAGAAGATGAACAAGGCGTAGCAATTATCGGTGGTGGGAACTACGTGCTCAGCATTGGAGATAAAGTCACATTACGCCAAAAAGTAGATGAATTTTCTCAACGCTATTTGGTCGATATCAGCTTTGCAAGTAATCAACATCAAACCACATGTCAGGACGAATGGTGCCTCAGATTTACAGGCGATCGAGCAGAACTTCAGCAATATATCACTGCAACCACTGTACACTAAGGTGGAATATCCAATACTGATAAAAACAGGCAACATTTAGTTGCCTTTTTTTGATGGTTAATTTTAGTCAAAAGTTAATATGTGCAAGAAAAGCGTGTTCTAAGTATTGATTTTGCTTAATGTATAACCGATATGAGGATCATTTATTTATAAAATAACGGGCATCACGAAGAAACACTTGTAGTGCATTAACTTTTAACTGGAATTTTAGTAAAATTTAGCAGTCCATATTATTTGCGTAGCTTTATTTAAAGCAGGAATGCGTAAATAATTTTTTAAAAAAGAGGAATAACACCGTGCTAGAAGCTTACCGCCAACACGTTGAAGAACGTGCCGCACTCGGAGTCCCACCGAAGCCACTTGACGATGCTCAAACAGCTGCATTAGTTGAATTATTAAAAAACCCACCAGCTGGCGAAGAAGCATTTTTAGTTGATTTACTAGAAAACCGTGTTCCAGCGGGTGTTGACCAAGCTGCATACGTTAAAGCTGCTTTCTTAGCTGCTTTGGCAAAAGGCGAAGCGACTTCTCCACTAGTAACTAAAGAACGTGCGGTTTACCTACTAGGTACTATGCTTGGTGGTTATAACGTTGCTCCTTTAGTTGCACTTCTTGATGATGCAGAGCTTGGTGAATTAGCTGCTGACGCACTTAAGAAAACTCTTCTTGTATTTGATGCCTTCCACGACGTTGCTGATAAAGCAAAAGCGGGCAATGCGAATGCACAAGCAGTTATGCAATCTTGGGCAGATGCTGAATGGTTCACTAGCCGTAAAGACGTTCCTGAAGAAATCAAACTTACAGTTTTCAAAGTAACTGGCGAAACGAACACAGACGACTTGTCACCTGCACAAGACGCGTGGAGCCGTCCAGACATTCCGTTACATGCTAACGCAATGCTTAAAAACGTACGTGACGGTATCAATCCAGAAGTTCCTGGCGAAGTTGGTCCACTTAGCCAAATCAAAGAGCTTATCGCGAAAGGCAACCAAGTTGCTTACGTAGGTGACGTTGTTGGTACTGGTTCTTCTCGTAAGTCAGCAACTAACTCTGTACTTTGGTTCTTTGGTGACGAAATTGCTCACATTCCGAACAAAAAAGACGGTGGTTATTGCTTAGGTTCTAAAATCGCTCCGATTTTCTTCAACACTATGGAGGATGCTGGTGCATTGCCAGTAGAAATCGATGTTCAAAACATGAACATGGGCGACGAAATCACGCTTAAAATCGACCACGCTGCTGCTAAAGTAACTGCGTTCAAAGACGGCGCTCAAATCGCTGAATCTGAACTTAAAACTCCAGTTCTTCTAGACGAAGTACGTGCTGGTGGCCGTATCAACCTTATCGTTGGTCGTGGTTTAACAACTAAAGCTCGTGAAGCTCTTGGTCTTGCACCTTCAACTTTATTCCGTACTCCAGTTCAACCTGCAGCTACTGGTAAAGGTTTCACTCAAGCTCAAAAAATGGTTGGTCGCGCTTGTGGTCTTCCTGAAGGTCAAGGTGTACTTCCAGGTACTTACTGCGAACCTAAGATGACTACTGTTGGTTCTCAAGATACAACAGGTCCAATGACTCGTGACGAACTTAAAGATCTTGCTTGCCTAGGCTTCTCTGCTGACCTAGTTATGCAATCTTTCTGTCACACAGCTGCGTATCCAAAACCAGTTGACGTTCAAATGCAACACTCGCTTCCTGATTTCATCATGAACCGTGGTGGTGTATCACTACGTCCAGGTGACGGTATTATTCACTCTTGGTTAAACCGTATGCTTCTTCCAGATACAGTTGGTACTGGTGGTGACTCACATACTCGTTTCCCAATCGGTATTTCTTTCCCTGCGGGTTCTGGTCTTGTAGCGTTTGCTGCTGCAACTGGCGTTATGCCACTAGACATGCCTGAGTCTGTACTTGTTAAGTTCAAAGGTAAAATGCAACCTGGTATCACTCTACGTGACCTAGTACATGCGATTCCTTACGTTGCGATCCAACAAGGCGACTTAACTGTAGAGAAAAAAGGTAAGAAAAACATCTTCTCTGGCCGTATCCTTGAGATCGACCTTACAGAAATGGAAACTGACCTTACTGTTGAGCAAGCGTTCGAACTTTCTGATGCATCTGCTGAACGTTCAGCTGCTGGTTGTTCTATCACGCTTTCTGAAGAGAAAGTTGCTGAATACCTTAAATCAAACATTACTATGTTGAAATGGATGATTTCTGAAGGTTATGGCGATGCTCGTACTATGGCGCGCCGTGTAGAAAACATGGAAAAATGGTTGGCTAACCCATCACTTCTTAAAGCTGATGCTGACGCTGAATACACTAAAGTGTACGAAATCGACCTTTCTACAATCACTGAACCAGTTCTTTGCTGCCCGAATGACCCAGATGACGCTAAATTGCTTTCTGACGTTCAAGGCGTGAAAATTGACGAAGTATTCGTTGGTTCATGTATGACTAACATCGGTCACTTCCGTGCAGCTGGTAAACTTCTAGACAAAGTTCCTGGTGGTTCTTTATCTACTCGTCTATGGTTGGCTCCTCCAACTCGTATGGACGAACGTCAATTGATGGAAGAAGGTTTCTATAACATTTATGGTAAAGCTGGCGCTCGTACAGAAATGCCAGGTTGTTCATTATGTATGGGTAACCAAGCACGTGTAGCTCCGAACACTACTTGTGTATCGACTTCTACTCGTAACTTCCCGAACCGTCTAGGTCAAGGTGCGAACGTTTACTTAGCTTCTGCTGAGCTTGCTTCTGTTGCTGCTGTACTTGGTAAATTACCAACTCCAGCTGAGTACCAAGAATACGCAGCTCAAATTGATAGCATGTCTGCTGACATCTACCAATACTTAAGCTTCGACAAAATGAGCGACTATACTGACGCTTCTAAAGATGTTGATACTAAGAAAATTGCTGCTGCTCAATTGTCTTAATTGATTAAGTAGTTGAAAATAAGGGCTGATTTATCAGCCCTTATTTTATTATTAAAAGTATATTGCGAATTTTATACGTGTTTAAATTAATTAGAATATTGTAAGTTGTATATGTCACTAGGTTTAAATTACTTTTAGAAAATATTAAGAAATAAATGATATTAAATTCACGGATTAGTTATGAACTTTAGAATATATTTTTTACCTTTAGTTATTATAATTTTTTTAAGCTCTTGTACCTCAAGCTCATCTGAACCATTAATTTTATCCGAACAGCAAGAAAAAAATACTTTGAATGAATATAAAGATATGCTGGAAAAGAAAAAGTATGAAGAAGCATATAAAAAATTATTAATTTTAGAAAATGTAAATAATATCAGTAGCTATGCTAAAAATGAGATTGGTAATTTTTATGAAAATGGAATTTATGTCGATAAAAATTTAGAATTAGCATTAAAATATTATGTTGAAGCTGGTAATAAAAATTATATTCCAGCTATTTATAATGTAGGAAGAGTTCGATTAGAGCAAGGACATTATACAGAAGCAGCATCAATTTTTAAGACGATTGAAAATGATAATTTCGCACCAGCTCTTAATTTAATAGGTGTGATGTATAATTATGGCTATGGTTATGATGTAGATTTGGGAAATGCACTGAAATATTATAAGAAGGCTGCTTTGCTAGGTAATCCAGATGCGCAGTTTAATATTGGCCAAATGTATTTTAAAGGAAATGGCGGTAATGGGGATTTTAAGGAGGCTTTCAAATGGTATACTTTGTCAGCAAATCAAAATTATTCTCTAGCGAAAATCCAATTAGCAACATTATATTTTAAAGGGTATGGTGTGGAAGCTAATATTAATACTGCTATTAATATAATCAAGCCATTAGCAATAGATGGTCATCCAGATGCTATTTATAACTTAAGACTTTATTATAAAAAACTAAATAATTCAAAAGATTATGAATACTGGGATAAAGTATGTAAAAAAAACCATGATTGTGATATTTGACTTTAATTTTTTTAGAAGCGATAGGGTGACAATTTATTTAAAAATCTAGATGATGTAGCTCATACTAGTTTCAATCAAGAATTTACTACTGGGTGTTGATTTCGGTAAAATATTAGTGATTTAAGTGATGATGTAAAAATGCCCAAACAATCCCGCTTCCTCTGCATTGGCGGTTTCCTTAACGGAACCCAAGTCAAAGACCAAGGCGAAAGCTTTGTCTGTGTCGAAAATGGCAAACAGGTGAATTACTTCAAAAAAGAAATCTTTAACCAAGATGCGTGGGACCAAGATTACTATGTCTGTGAAACCACCAGTGATAAAGAGGCGCATAACTGGGTATTCGACATAAAATAATATCTCAAAAATCTTTATATTCAGTCATAAATAACCAATGCTCAGCACATCACATACGCTGAGTATTTTTATTTATTTCACTTATTAGGCTTCAAAAATGTGTAGTAGAAGAAGGGGGGGAAATAGCTTATTTACATTTTTCTAGCTGAAAAAATCAAATAATTATGTAAAAAGATAAATAAAATTGAGCACTTAAGATTAAATTATGAATTATGAGCTAGATGCTTTTTTGACAATTGTCGTGGCGGTTTTGGTTTTATTTATCGGTTATTTCTTCGTACACAAAATTTCCATCCTGAAAAAATACAACATTCCTGAACCTGTAGCAGGCGGTTTGGTCGCTGCGATTATCACATTTATATTATTTAAAAACTTTAATATCACCGTAAATTTTGATGCCAAAATCCAGCAAATATTCATGCTGATGTTCTTTACATCGGTAGGCTTGAGCGCAAGTCTTGGAAAACTCAAAGAAGGCGGAAAGGCGCTGGTGCTGTTTTTAGGTTGTGTGATTGTATTTGTCATGCTGCAAAACATCGTTGGTATCAGTTTAGCCAAAATTTTAGGATTAGATCCGCTCATCGGTTTAATTACAGGTTCAGTCACATTAACTGGCGGTCACGGTACAGCAGGTGCATGGGGCACAGTCTTTGAACAAGATCATGGTATACAAGGCGCAGTCGTACTCGGTATGGCAAGTGCAACATTCGGCTTAGTCATTGGTGGCATGATGGGCGGGCCAGTGGCGAAATTCCTCATCCGCCGTTTTCAGTTGGCAGAAGAACTTGTACCGACAACAGGACGTAATGAAGCACCGCCTGCATCTGAAACGGCGCCTTTCGAATATCCTGAAAAAACTCGTTTAATTACCGCAGATGATGCCGTCAAAACGATGGGGATGTTTGCCATCTGTATCAGCTTTGCTTATTTCATGACAGAGTTTGCTCGTGGACAGTGGTTTGAATTACCTACCTTCGTTTGGGCTTTAGCGTGTGGTGTATTTTTAAGAAACACCCTTGAACTTGGCTTTAAAATTGAAATGTTTGATCGCTGTATCGATGTATTTGGTAACGCATCCTTGGCATTATTTTTATCCATGGCGCTGATGTCATTGCAGCTCTGGTTATTGGCAGATCTTGCAGGCCCGCTGGTGATTATTTTACTGGTACAAACCCTCGTTTTAGCACTGTATCTGTACTTTGTAACTTTTAAGATCATGGGAAAAAGCTATGACGCAGCCGTACTTTGTGCAGGGCAATGTGGTATAAATTTGGGTGCAACACCGACAGCGATTGCCAATATTCAGGCAGTGACCAATACCTATGGGCCATCACATAAAGCCTTTTTGATTATTCCTTTGACAGGGGCATTCTTTGTAGATATTGTCAATGCTGTGGTCATTCAGGCAACGATAGGCTTCTTTGGTTAATACTATATATACAGCTTTAAAAAATGCTAAAGCATCTAGATAGAGTGCTTTAGCATTTCATTTTTCACCATCTTATTGATCAAGAATAATAAACAATGAAAGTTTTAAAATATCATTTGCCTTACATCAAATTGTTCATGCTATTTGTATTAACAGCATTTCCATTTTCTATAACCTTTTCAGCCGAAATTGATGTCCGAAAGACCATCGTTCAAGCAAAAAATAACGATAAACAGGCGCTTTATGATTTGGCTGTACTGAAACATATGGGGCTAGAAGGTGTGGAGATTAATCTGCCTGAAGCCATAGCGCTGTATAAGCGTGCTTCTGCCTTAGGGCACCGCTCTGCAAATCAAAATTTGGGATTGATGTATTACAAAGGTGTAGGAGTAAAAGTAGATTATGTAGAAGCCGCAAAATGGTTTGAGATCGGTGCTGAAAGAAACTTAGATGATTCAAAGCGTATGCTTTTGATTATGAATAAATATGAACTCATTCCAAGGGATGAGAAAAAATTGGAAAGTCTTTTAATTGAATTTGCAAATAAAGGCAAGCAAGAAGATATCGAACAATTGGCCGACTATTATTACTATACGAAGCAAAATATGCAGCTTGCTGAAAAGCCAACGATGTTGTTGGCTGAACAAGGCTTGGCTCAATATCAGTCCCGTTTGGGTATGATTTATTATCAAGGTATTGACGCAAAGCCTGATTATAAAAAGGCTTATCCGTGGTTTTTAAAGGCTGCGGAAGCAAATGATTTGAACGGAAAAATTAGCGTAGCAAGTTTTTATTTAGGTGGGCTAGGCGTACAGCGAGATTTTGAAAAAGCTGTTGCATGGTTTAATTCGGCTTATGAGCAGGACCCTGTGAAAACATGTGAAATTCACAGTCTCGTTTTGTCAGAATTGAACAATGAAATACAACAATGTGAGCTAAGTAGAAAACAATAAAAAGCCCCATGGTTAGGGGCTAGTCGTATCACTCGCGTGATACTCATATAAGGCTCATCTCATACTGCGTGTATTAAAGCATAAAATTGAAAAAAATGCTGAGCAAATTGACAGTTAAAACTTGGTTGTTTTAGGGAAAACCGATCGTTATACTTTGCTCTGAACATTTGTTCATTTCACTATAACCATAAAGAACTATATTGATGAAAGAATATAAAGTTGTTATCTATCAAGAAGGTATGCTGGGATCTTTGCTGCTTGGCTCTTCAAAAGTTGATCCTGTTAAATTCACCAATTTTTTAAATCAAAATGCACAGCAAGGCTGGGCGGTGATTACGATGGAAAAAGATATCCGCCGTATGCTGCTTTTTTGGAAGCGCGAAGCTTATGTAGTTGTTTTGGAGAGAGAAAAATGAAATACGGTGTCTTTAGTGCACTTATTATTTCAGTTTTATGGGGTTTATTAGCCATCTCTCAATTATGGTTTGTGTTGCTCAGTGTCGAAGTATTTACCAAAATAACCATCACAGTAGCGATCTTAGAAGCCATCATTATTATTGCAACATTGGTCATACGTGAGTATTTGACAGATAAAAAATTGAAAAAAGATGGCTATATAGATTAGAACACATAAATAGGGCAATTGAGTGCTGAACTCAATTGCCTTTAAATTTTAAAGTCATCTTATAGATTAAATCTATATTGGCTCATTACTCAATCATCATAAGGTCAGCACTGCTGGCAGATTTTAATTGTCGTAGCGCAAAAATAGAGCGGGTATGGCGTATACCTTTCATAGAATATAAATTTTTACGTAAAAAACGCTCATAGTGTTCAGCATTTTTAACTGCAACTTTCACCAAATAATCATAATCGCCAGTGACTAAATGTGCTTCTACCACTTCTGGCATATTGGCTAAAGTTTCACTAAATTGATCTAAAATTTCATCATCGTGACGTTCTAATGTGATTTCAATAAAGAATAATTCATTGATCCCAATCGATTTTGGATTGATGTTGGCTGTATAGCCGTCGATAATTTTTAAATTTTCTAGACGCTTTAAGCGTGTCCAACACGGCGAAGAGGAGAGACCAACACGTTCAGAAAGCTGGGCTATGGTGAGTCGTCCATCTTCTCTTAATGCGGATAATATTAAACGATCAATTCTGTCGAGGTTGTGTCGTGCTTCACTCATGCCAAAATAGAATATAATTGAGAAAAAATAGTTATATCATTTTTTGCAATGGTCGGCTGAAGAAAATAAGCACACTTGGACCTTCAGTACAGGTTTTAAAGATAGAAAAATAAAATATGTAAGCTGTCAGGCAGTGTGAATGAATCTAAAAGTAGAGAATCTTGTGCAGACCATAAAAAGACCACTCAGCCGGATTACTGACTGAGTGGCAAAAACTTAAGCGTGTAACTGTTGTTCAATGATCGGCCATAGATTTTGATGTGACGATTTAAACATCAACATATGTCCGATGGCTTTATGACCTGTTTCTTTCGGTTTTAACTCAATCATTTGAGTCGAAGCATTCGGGTATAAGCGCAGCAAGTCTTTGACATTGGCTTCCGTGGCGATTTCGTCATCGGAGCTCCATACGGCAGTGATCGGACAGTTCACCTGTTGATGAAAATCATGCTGAACAGTTTTGCCTAAGGCGTTGATGACATAACCGGGTTTGCTACAAAATTCAGCCCATTCACGAGCAACATCTTTTGGCAAATTTTCACCCATACCAATCGCATTGGTCGGGCCATAGCCAATGGTATAGCGTGCAATCGGGAAGATCACATTAAACATCACAGGAGCTAAAAGCTTGGTGCGACCTTTAAGATCTTTGACATGACCTGTAGAGCCAGAAACAGCAACCACTTTGGCAACTTTGTCATAATTTGGCACGATACCTAATAATTGTCCGCCTGCGCTATGACCGAGTAATATGACTTTAGGTGCCTGCGTTTTACTGATCAAAGCGTCGATTGCCGCAGGGATATCTAGCTGCCCCCATTGCACAATACTTGCTGTCGATTGTTTTAAAGGGCTGTGTAGCGACTCACCAATACCACGAAAATCGAAAACTAAAACGTCATAGCCTTGTTGGCTCAACCATGTTGCATAGCTATTATAAAATTGCTTGGTAATGCCTGTGGCTGGACAAATCAACACAGGTAAAGCCTGTTTGAGCTCTGTCTGGTGCGGATAAAAGCGCGCACTCAGTGAATAGCCGTCTTGGCAATGAATCGTGAGTTTTTCAGATGATGACATGATTCAAACTTCATGGGTGTGTTCCGATGTCACTAATTTACACAAGTTCCAAAAAGAAACCTGAAAAGAGTATGACTCTAAAGTCATGTCATAACAGGTTTGAAGCAAGTACTATTGCAGAAGAAATACAGATAAAAATAATGCGTATAATTGAACAATGGATGTAAATTAAAATGGACATGCTTCAACTTTCGAGTGCAGTAAAAATTGCGATAGTTTTTAGTGGGATTTATTTATGGGTAGGTATGCTCACAGGTGTGTGGAAATATGCACAAATAAGGCAGTCTGAACTGGCACGTGCGCATTATTATGTAGATATCGCACATCGGAGCAGTTTGTTATACGCCCCAGCGACGCTCATTTTGGCGGTATTGGCCTATTTTTCAGCACTTCCACATACACTCAATTTACTCTTTGTAATCATCAATTTGTTCTTTTTTAGCTTTTCGATTTTAAGCTATGTGCTGCATGGCTTTTTAGCTGATACCACCAATCAATTTAAAGTACCGCACGTCTTAGGCAAATGGCATTTACCTAAATGGATGATGAGTATGGCAATGCTTGGATTGGTGATTGGCGAGTTAATTGCAACACTCGGATTGCTCTTCGGAGTCATCGTTAAATTTTGGTTTTAAGCAAAGTAGTATCAAATAAAAATCGTATCAATTAGATTGGAGGCTAATCAAGGAGATAAAAGCTTTTAAAGTGCAGACGATTGTTAGGTCGAAGAATTTATATAAACAAAATTTTAAGTTCTGCAGAATTGAAAATTTATGAGAAAAGGCTGATGATTTTCTGGTTATTTTAGGAATTATTTGTATTGTTTTTTTAAATGGATTGAATGAACGAGAAGGTGGGGGGTTGGCATCTTTTCTTTTTTCAAGATGGATGATGCCTCATCCATCTTCTAACTTAAAATTCTGTTGATTTTTGCTTTCGATATTTGTGGTCAATGACTGCCCATAAATAAAAGGCTACAGAGACAATAAGCGCATAAGCAAAATATTCAGGTCTTAAATTTCCTTGTATTAAGCCTTGAATAAGTAGTGTCAGCATGAGAGCAATAGTGGTGCTTGTATAGGTCACCATGTTCTTATTTGCCTTCAGAGCGTTAATGAAGAATTGCTTTTTGAAATGTACTGATAACATCTCCACCCCTCCTTGTTGTTGTTTAGCCAAAACCCATGATTTTGGTCAGGTTTGAACTACTGTTGTACTTCGAAACTAGAAGTATTTCAATAGCAAATGTCATTATTTTGTCATAAAACTATGTTAGATCATCGTATAAGAATAATCATTTTATTCATATACTAAATATTATGAATCTAAAGGTGTTGACTGGTGAGTAAAATGGTCGATGCATAATATCTATGTATGAATAAGCAATATATATACCAACACGGGTATATCGGCTTTATGACACGAAACCGCCTAGCTTACAGTCTGAATCGGGCTTAATCATGGAGTTTGTGTACGGTGTATTTTGCAGAAAGTATTTGTATTTTAACTATTATTATATTTTGTAGCCAAAGGGCTGGATTTTTTTCTCATCATGAAAATAAAACTTTATTAAAAAAGTTCAATGACTTAGGGTTATTGCGCTGTAGTAGGACAAATAAAAGTCAGTTTGGGTAAAACTCGACAATTATTGGTCGCAGGTAAAATCGTCATTCGGGTAAAACTCCGATTTTAGACAAGTCAAAAAAGGTTATTTTTTAACTTTATCAATTACAGCAGCAATAATCAGCACAATCACAGAAGGGATCAGCCATGCTAAATTTTGTTGAGCAAGTGGTAGATTGGCAATAAAGCTTGGAAGTGCATCTTCGAAACCAGCCACTTTTAAACCATCAAAAATACCGAAAATAAACGCACATGCGGTAACAGAAGCAATAACTCGTGATGGTGAAATAAACCATTTAGAGCAGAAGCTCAGTAGGATAACTGCAATCGCAGGTGGATAAATCGCACTTAAAACAGGCACTGAAACTGCAATGAGTTTGGTTAAACCTAAGTTTGAAATCAGCAGTGAGAAACCAACTAAAATGAACACAAAAACTTTGTATGGAATTTTAGTCAATTCTGAGAAATATTCAGCACATGCGCAGGTCAAGCCAATCGCGGTCACCATACATGCAACAAAGATCATTGCAGATAGGAAATAAGCGCCCATATCACCAAAAGCATGTTGTACATATGCATGCAGGATCACTGCACCATTTGTTGCATTTGGAGCAATATCATGGCTGCCCATACCGAGTTTGAACAAGCTGATATAAACCAGTGTAAGTCCAATACCAGAAATAATACTGGCAATGACAGCATACTTAGTGACGAGCTTACTATCCGTTACACCGCGTGAAGTAATGGCTTTTACGATCACGATACCAAAAACTAAAGCGCCTAAAGTATCCATGGTTAAATAACCATTGACCACACCTTCTGAAACTGGTGCAGCCACGTAATTACCAATAGCAGGTGGAATCACACCGGCAGGGATAAAGAACGCAGAGATACCCAGTACAATGAGACCTAAGATCTTGAGTGGTGAAAGGAAATAACCCACAGTATCCAAAATTTTGTTTGGATAAAGTGAAACAATGGTCACTAATGCAAAATAAATCACGCTATAAATTAGCAGACTGTTTGCGCCGTTACCAAAATAAGAAGAGAAACCAATTTCATAAGAAACGGTAGCTGTACGAGGTGTTGCAAATAAAGGTCCAACAGCTAAGTAACACGCGACAGTAAGGATAATGCTGGCTGCTTTACCCAAAGGTGAACTTAAAACTTGAATAGAACCTTCAACACGCGACAAAGCAATAATCGTGATGACAGGTAGACCAACTGCGGTGATTAAGAAACCAAATGCAGCTAACCAAACATGTTCACCCGCTTGCTGTGCGACAATTGGTGGGAAAATAATGTTACCTGCACCAATAAACAGTGCAAAGGTCATAAAACCTAAGGCAACAATATCCCGTGTACGAAGACTTGTCATAAAGGGGAGATGAACTGTGAAAAAAGGCAATTTTAGTGCAATTAAGCTCGTTTTTGGAGCAAAATTTATAAATCGTATAGATAGTTTTTATAATACGAATCATGAATATATTGACAGATAAAATAATGTTTTATTTATATTTATGATAAATAAAAGAAATTTATTGTATATAAAATTTTTATAGAAATATGTTTAGCGATTAAGATTTATCAGATATAAATCAATTGTTCTAATTTTCAGCACTAAATAGGATGCTATAAGCCGAATAAATGCAGAAATATTGGCTGAATAAAACAAAAAAAATCTAAAAGGTCTATAATTCGGTGTATTCAAATTTGAGGATATTCAGATGAAAGCTTCCAAAATCACGATTAAAACCGAGCAAGATATTGAAAAATTACGCATTTCAGGTCGTTTAGCTGCTCAGGTTTTAGAGATGATCGGGGAGTATGTCAAGCCGGGCGTGACGACTGAATATTTGGACGATATCTGTAATGATTTTATCATCAACACACTTAAAGTGATTCCTGCCAATGTTGGCTACTATGGCTATACCAAAACCACCTGTATTTCACCGAATGAAGTGGTTTGTCATGGTATTCCTTCGAAAGAAACCGTATTGAAAGATGGCGACATTATCAATATTGATGTCGCCATCATTAAAGATGGTTATTTTGGTGATACCAGTCGTATGTACTATGTGGGTGAAGTTTCACCTGCGGCTAAAAAGTTAGTCGAAACTACCTACGAGGCCATGGTTGCTGGGATTCATGCAGTTAAACCGGGAGCAACATTGGGAGATGTAGGTTATGCCATTCAACAAGTTGCTCATCGTGAAGGCTACAGCATTGTACGTGAATACTGTGGTCATGGGATTGGTAAGGTTTATCATGAGCAACCGAGCGTTTTACACTATGGTCAACCGGGTCAAGGTGTAAATCTAAAAAAAGGCATGGTCTTTACCATTGAGCCGATGATTAACAGCGGTAAAGCGCGAACTAAAGAGTTAAAAGATGGCTGGACAGTGATTACTGCAGACCGCTCTTTATCTGCACAGTGGGAGCATATGGTGGTTGTAACCGATAGTGGTTTTGAGTTGCTATCTCCATGGCCAGAAGGTACAGGTACATATCCTGCAATCTAAGCTAAATCGCGAATTTAATCCTGAATCTGCTGTATCTAAAGGATTGAAGTTAAATTAAATTGTACAAGTGTATATTTTTTGACTTTAGTCTAATAAGTTGTAGTGTGTATGAGCGTTATAGGTTTTAAGACTAAGAGGTTTTCTCTATAGCTTAATTTATAAGGTTTGTAAGCGTCCGCTGAATCCCATACCTATTTTTTAATTCAATTTAGGTTTCCAGCAGTGCGGCAGCAATTCTTCAATTTGGGTCACTTTGTGTGTCGGCAACCTTTTCAGCACATCACTTAAATAGGC
>NZ_VPCH01000041.1:0-35135 GCF_013418285.1 Acinetobacter sp. YH12152 | reverse complement strand
CTGATGCTAGTTGGTCTAACACCTTGCAATGTTTGTCTTTTATACGTAATTTAAGGGTTTTCATGTACTTATATTAACAATCAAAACTCAAGGAAAATAGTCCTTAGTTAAATCAAACGACACTTCAGGTCGTGTCGCTTATATCTCTGACCTGAAGGACAGAGTTTTACGCTCCATTTGATAAAAAAACACCTGAACAGTGTTCAGGTGTTGGGAAAGGGACTTAAGAGATCGTCGAATGATTAGCCATTCTTAATGCGAATGATGCGATCGGTACGATCATTGACTAGCACGTAGTCACCATTGATTTTGTACCATTGTTGATAACGACCGGTGTTCGGTAAGCGGCGCGCTTCACGGTCACTCACTTTGTAGCGGCTTGAATCGAAATAACGAGGAAAGCTTTGACCAACACGCCAATCGCGGCTTGGATTTACACGACGAAAGTCATTACGGTCGTAGCGATTATTGTCATAACGGTTGTTGTTATTCCAATTACTCGGACGGTGATCTTTGTCCCAACGGTTGTCTTGATGTTGGTATGACGGATGGTAACGGCGGTCATCTTGACGATGGTCTGGCGCAGCAATGGCTGCTGTTGTTGCCATCAAAGCCGATACGGAAAGAACTAAACTCGATACGATTTTGTTCATGGGACACCTCTATACATTTCTAATCTGTTTTTCGATGATTCAAAATTAGCGAGAAAGTTCAGAGAAAGCGTGGGGGCAATATAGTTGAATTGTGAAATGTATGGAGGAAATTTGAAGGTGTGTAAATGATCTGAACGCTAGGCAGCATCAGCTTTTGCGGTTAAACATTAAAAAAAACTCATAAAAAAAGCCCAGAGTTGATCTGGACTTTAAAAATATGGCGAAATTAAATTCAAAACGGCTTACATACCTAAAATTTTCAGAATACTGTTACTATCTGAGTTGACCAATATGTAGTCATTATTGATTTTATACCATTGCTGATTACGCGATGGTTTAGGTAAGTTATGGTCTTTATAATCGACTTTATAACCATTACCACGATAATGCTGTGGCATCACATAGCCCGTTTGCCATTTATGTTGTTGCAAACGTTTGACTCCACGTTGTTCACGCATACGGCGTCGATCTTCAAGATCGTCATCGTCCTGATAACCACGGTAATCACGATCTTTTTTCATTTGACCATATGCATTGCCGCGTGGGCCATCAAAGCCACGTTCATCGTTCTTGAAGTGAGGCGCTGCAGACGTGATGCTGCTTGCTATTAAAGCACTGAAAGAAATAGCCAAAATTGGCAAAATCTTTTTCATGTTCAACCCTCATGAGTAATTTATCTTCAATATCACTACTGTACGCATTAAATGCAGAGAAACTGTGAAGAAAGATGAATATTTCTTTAAATAAAACGAAGAGATTGCGGATATTATGCGATAAATTTGGCGCCGGGAACAATCTTTCCATCTTGAAAGAGATGGTCCGATAATGCGCGCTTTTTATCCTTGCAATTCAGCTTTGATTAAATTTGAGGTCTATTGTAAGCACGATCAAAACAGCCCATCAAGTCTTGACAGGCAAATGAGAGGAGAGATGAAAGACTGAAAATGTTGAGTAACTTCGGGTTTCAGTACCACTGCTCGTTTAGGCATTGGAGTGAATAAATTGCTTGAGCCACAGATTCAGCTTGCTCGGCATCGTCCATTGCAGAGATCAAATTTTCAGTCAGTTGTAAGTTTTCAATTGAACGAATGGTTTCAATTTTGCGTGTTTGATCAGCCATTTGGGTCTCCTTGCCGTCGGTCTATGTCATGGCAAGCAGTCTATGCTTTTATACTTAATTTGAAAAACCGAATATTATTATAAAAATAATTTAAAAATACGATCAATGGAAAGTTGGGTAATGAAGCTGTCTATTGATCAAAGCTTGTTGAATTTCAAATGCTAATCTAAGGGTTTAAAAAAAGGGCATCAAATGGCCCTTTTTAAACATGAATTTTTCACTTGGAACACACTTAGTATGCGTATTTCAGGTCAGTATAATCCGTTAATGATTTTTGAATATGAGCTTGAATAAATTCATTAATATCTTCAGGTGTCATTGCTGCACCTTGTTTGGTAATCACATGCTCAAACGGTGCTTGATCTTGCGCAATGATGCGATAAACAAAGTTAGTGATCACTTGAAAGCCTGCTTCTTGCTTTTGAATGCAAGTGACATAGAAATAGGCATGCTCAAAGTTTAAGTCAGTATGCGAAAAAATAAATTGTTCAAATAATTTTGCATTTTGACCGACATCTAAGCCTTTTAAATCGTCCACGATACTCGGGTCGAATTTCATGCCATATTTTGCTGAAATGGGTTGACCCTCGATCAGTAGGTTAACCATGCCATCCTCAGTTGGAGTCACTGTAATATTGCTAAAGTCAGACATGTATCAATCCAATGTTTTTAAAGAATGCCCCAAGTATCGGCAAATTTGCTAAAAACTCAAGTCGACTTTCGCGTGGTCACTGCAAAATCATTCGGTTAATGATGCGTTGTAAAGATTCAAGACATAAAAAAAGGAAGCGCGATCTTCCTTTTTAAATTGGGTTTTCACCCTATTCATCTTGGGCATCTATGCTGGCACCAGTTAAATGCAAGCTGTCGTCACCCATTAAATATAAATATGCAGGCATGATGCTTTCAGGCGTAGGCAAAGTTTTTGGATCTTCGTCTGGATACGCCTTTGCACGCATGGCAGTACGTGTCGCACCAGGGTTAATACAGTTAAAACGAATATTGGGGTGTTCATTTTCTTTAGCGAACAATGTGCTTACGGCTTCAATGGCAATTTTTGAAACCGAGTACGCGCCCCAACGTTCACGGGCTTCACGCCCCACACCTGAACTGGCAAAGACCACTGAGGCATGCTCAGATTTTTGCAGTAGGGGCATCAGCTCTTGAGTCAGTACAAAGGGCGCACGAAGGTTCACCGCCATGACATCATCCCAAACATCCACAGGATAATGTTCTAGTTCAGTTCGCTCACCCAAAATCCCTGCATTATGCAAAATGCCGTCTAGGCGACCAAATTGCTTTTCTAAGGTATCGACCAACAGCTCATAATCACGAGGAGAGGCACTAGACAGTTGTAGCGGTAAAATCGCCGGTTGGGGGGCACCCAAGCCTTCAATTTCATCGTAAATCACTTCTAGTTTATTCAGTGTGCGTCCATGTAAGACCACGGTTGCGCCATGTAAGGCATAACTGAGGGCAGCCGCACGGCCAATACCATCGCCCGCACCTGTAATCAGGATAATGCGATCTTTGAGCAGATCGGGGCGAGGTTGATATTCTGAATATTTCATCCGTACCTCCTCGTTTTATTGTGTTGTGTTCTATCGTTATAAAGTCGCTGTGTTTAGCGTTTTCGGTTTGATGACCAAATCATGAATGACTTCATGCAATTCAGCAACAGTCTTCACTATACAATCTGCATGCCAAGCTGTTAAGTCATCTTTGTGTTGTAAAGGTAAATAGCCATAAGCCGCAAGAATTGTGTACATCTGCGCATTACGACCGGCATCGATATCACGTGGATGATCACCGACATAGATACAGTCTTGAGCATCTAGATGAATGTGCTTGGCTGCTAAATACATCGGCTCTGGGTCTGGCTTGGTTTTACTGACATCGTCTGGGCAAACCAATACCGAGCAGCGCTCAGTCAAATTCAACGCTTTGAGCAACGCTTCACTGAGTGAACGCGGCTTATTGGTGACAATACCCCACGGAATTTGATACTGTTCAAGTTCATCGAGTAGCGGATACATGCCTTCAAATAGGTCTGTATCGACTGCTATATCCGCACCATAAAGCGCTAAAAAACGCTGACGATGTGCCAGAAAAATAGGGTCTTCCACATCTAACTCAGGATAGACCAGTTTGACCATGGCACGCGCGCCTTCAGATACCTGTACACGAATGTCGTCAGCACTGACCACCGCAATGCCTTTGTCACGGCACATGTCTTGAATAATACGAATAAAATCAGCCGCGGTATCAATCAGTGTACCGTCAAGATCAAAGAGTACAGCTTTCATTAGGCTTCTTTCACCGTATGAACCATGTAGTTCACATCCACATTCGGTGCGAGCCAATAGCGTTTGGTAATCGGGTTATAATGTAAACCTGTCATATCTTTGAGTTTTAACTCGGCTTGACGAATATCATGAGCTAATTCTGAAGGTTTAATAAACTTCGAATAATCATGAGTGCCTTTCGCCAACATGCGTAAAACATATTCCGCACCAATAATCGCAAACAAATAGGCTTTAGGATTACGGTTAATGGTCGAGAAGAACACATGACCACCCGGTTTTACCAGCTTTTGACAGGCTAAAATGATCGAAGCTGGATCGGGTACGTGTTCGAGCATTTCCATACAGGTGACGACGTCATATTGACCTGCTTGCTCTTCTGCCAATTGCTCTACAGGTACTTGGCGATATTCAATATTTTGTACATTTTCTTGTTCGGCATGTAAGCGTGCAACATTCAACGGCGCTTCGCCCATGTCGATACCCAATACTTGCGCACCGCGACGTGCCATGCTTTCAGCTAAAATACCGCCGCCACAGCCCACATCTAATACTTTCTTGCCAGTGATACCATTTGAATGCTCATCAATCCAGTTCAAACGCAGGGGATTAATCATGTGCAAAGGGCGGAACTCAGAATGCTGATCCCACCATATGGCTGCGAAAGCTTCAAATTTGGCAATTTCTTGTGGATCAACATTCAATTGCGACATCGGTTGCACCTCAATCAAGTCTTTATATTTTAGAAAAAAGTTTATGGGAGTTAGTGTAGCGCGTCCTGAAAAAAAAGCGATAAAAGCCTTAAAAAAGTTCACAGAATGAAAACGAAATCGACAGATTTGATTTATAGTGTTGCCATAAACTAATCATAATGATTTTGAGGACGATAAGTTCAATGAAAAAATTCCTTTTAGGCACGATTACAACAGCTATTTTGGCTTTTTCTGGCAGTGCGATGGCAGCGCAATTTGTCGCGGGGACTGATTACACAGTTATTCCAAAACCGATTAAAGTCGAACGTCCGGGTAAAATCGAAGTCCGTGAGTTCTTTTGGTATGGCTGCCCACATTGTTTTACATTAGAACCGCATATGCAAACGTGGTTAAAGCAATTGCCTAAAGATGTACGTTTTGTCCGTACACCTGCAGCAATGAATCCACTTTGGGAACAAGGCGCGCGTGCTTACTATGCATCGGAAGCACTGGGTGTTCGTCAAAAAGCACATTTACAATTGTTCCATGACATTCATGTGGGTCAAAAAAATATCTTAGAACAAGGCGCATTTGCTAAGTTCTACACCCGTTATGGTGTTCCTGAAGCGAAATTTAACAGCACATTTAAATCATTTGCTGTGTCTTCAAAAATTGCTCAAGCGAAAAGCTTAGCGGCTCAATATCAATTGAGCGGCGTGCCTGCGATTACCGTCAATGGTAAATACATCGTACAAGGTGAAGATGCACGTACCGTTGAAATCGTGAAATTCCTTGTTGATAAAGAACGTAAAGCGAAATAACAGTGTTTTGAAAAAGCCGCACTCGATGCGGCTTTTTTTATGCAGGCATATTTTGCGTTTTAGGTCGATAAATTTTGTGGATCAGCGATTTGAGCCAAAGATCGATCCCAATGCAAAATGCCACGAAATAAGAGCTGAACTTGGGTCTGAGCTTGGCGGCGAAATTGTTGCAGCGCATCAGTACGTTGTGGAAGTTCAACATGTCGATGTATGTCAATCCACTGCATTGCCCAACTTAAGGCCAATTCAAACAAAATTTGTCCCAATACTTTGAGGTCTTGTTCGGATTGAATATGTTGAGTCGCTTCAACTTGAGCCAGTGCATGGGCCAAATCGGTACTGAGAAAATTAAACTCACGAGTAATGGCTTGTCTTAAGAATGCTGAACCACCCCAACGTTCAGCAATAAGAAACATCCATGCCTCAGGAAATTGCTCAACGGCATGAAATAAATAATCCAGACTTTGTCGTGTGCGTGCATCTGGTGCTTGAAAGCATTGCTGACTCAGTTGATTGAGGACATTCCGAAGGTGCAGGGCCATTTGGTCGACTAGTTCCAAACCGAGCTCATCCATGTCCTGAAAATGGCGATAAAACGCAGCAGGAACCAAGCCGACATGACGGGAAATTTCGCGTAAGCTCAGACTGCTAAAAGAACGGCCTGTGGTACTCAATGCAAGCGCTGCATCAAGGATAGCTTTACGACTTTGTTGCTTACGTTCTTCCCGTATCGACATGCAATTCGTCCTGAATTTTGCGTGGCTTCAGTCTAACAAATTTCCTGATGTCGTACGATGGGCCTATCAAAACTTGGATGAATGGATTTTGTAAATGCACACGAATGCATCCCGAATCTGGCTGTACCTTCTGTTATAATGTGCCGCAATCAATTTTGTCAGATTAAGGACTCATTATGCGTATCGACCAACGAGCATTAGATCAATTACGTGAAGTAAAAATTACCCGTAACTACACACGTTATGCGGAAGGTTCTGTATTGGTTGAATTTGGTCATACAAAAGTTCTTTGTACTGCAAGTGTTGACAACTCAGTACCGCGTTTCCTTAAAGGAAAAGGTCAGGGTTGGGTGACTGCTGAATATGGCATGTTACCTCGTTCAACACATACACGTACCGACCGTGAAGCGGCACGTGGTAAACAAAGCGGTCGTACTCAAGAAATTCAACGTCTGATTGGTCGTAGCTTACGTGCGATGGTCGATTTGAAAAAATTGGGTGAAAATACCATCAGCATCGACTGTGATGTGATTCAGGCAGATGGTGGTACACGTACAGCATCAATTACAGGTGCAGCAGTTGCTTTGGTCGATGCGATGAATGTCTTGCTTGAAAATAAAAAAATTAAACAAGATCCATTAAAAGGTTTAGTTGCTGCGATTTCTGTAGGGATGTATCAAGACGAAGCATTACTTGATCTTTGCTATGAAGAAGATTCAAGCTGCCAAACAGACATGAACGTAGTGATGACACAAGCTGGTGAGTTCATTGAACTTCAAGGCACAGCAGAAGACAAACCGTTTACACGTACCCAATGTAATGAAATGCTTGAATTGGCTGAAAAAGGCATTCAAGAATTGATCAAAAAACAACAAGAAGCTTTAGGCTGGTAAGTTGTTTGATTCAGTTCAAACTGAATAAAGAACGCATCTTCGGATGCGTTTTTTTATGCGTTGAATATAGAAAATCCAACACGAATCGGCTATTCAGTAGCGTGTCTTTGGCTCAAATTAATAGGATCAGGATGCTTTGAAGGACTAAAAATGAAAAATTGGATGATGTATTTTTCTTTGTTCATCGTATTGTTGATCAGTGGTTGTGATTTTTTTGGAAATCAGGATCAAGAGCGTGAAGGTGGTCGTTTTTCTGAACAAAGTGAAAACTCAAAAGATCAGGACGATGATCAAGATGAGCGCGAGCAGCATGAAGACGATGCGGAGCATGAAAAGGACTCCGAGCATGAAGATGAAGCTCGACGAAGTTCAAAACAACAGCAAGATGATGATTAAGTCATGCTAGATCTTAAGCATCAAAAAGGGTGCTACAGCACCCTTTATTTATGTTTAGAGTAAGTCTAGAGCGTTAGGCATTAAAGCGCATCGATAAATCAATCGCTGTGACATCTTTGGTAAGTACACCCATCGAAATATAATCGACCCCTGTCGTTGCCACTTCACGTAAGTTTGCAATAGTGATATTGCCTGAGGCTTCAAGTTTGCAGCGACCATTGACGTGTTTAACGGCATCAATCATTTGTTGCTGACTAAAGTTATCCAACATCACAATATCCGCACCTGCTTCCAATGCTTGGTTGAGTTCATCCCAAGTTTCGACTTCAACTTCCACAGGTTTACCCGGTGCAATCTGGTGTGCTTTGGCAATCGCTTGTTGGATGCCACCTGCTGCCATGATGTGATTTTCTTTAATTAAAAACGCATCAAATAAACCTAAGCGATGGTTTTGACCACCTCCGACAGCAACCGCATATTTTTGTGCAATACGTAGGCCTGGCAAGGTTTTACGGGTATCGAGTAGACGAGTATGCAAACCTTCAAGCTGCTGGACATAGGCAGCGGTTTTGGTCGCAACCGCAGATAAGGTTTGCACAAAATTTAAGGCTGGACGCTCAACCGTCAGTAAGCTACGCGCAGAACCTGCGAGTTTTAAAAAGGCTTCGCCTGCGGCCACACGGTCACCATCATTTTTCAACCAAGTGACTTGGACAGCGGCATCATAAGCCTGAATGAGTGCATTGACCCAAGGCTGACCCGCCAAGATCATCTCTTCACGGCTGATAATCGTTGCAGTTGCTTGTTCATCTTCTGGAGTTAACAGGGCTGTAATATCGCCTTCGCCAATATCTTCTTGTAGTGCGTGTTGAATATTGATTTGGATTGATTGTTCAAGCAAAGATTGCGATATGCTCATAAGAAGTTCCGTATCTTTTTAACCCAGGAAAATGTGCGCGTTATATTAGCATTGTTCATGAAAAATGAGCGATTTTTAACTCCTTTCACAGACTTGAATTGAGATTTCAATGTGAAAGTTTTAGCATTAAACCTTTCAAGTAGGGCTCGGCGTTTTGATCTGCAGCATTGCAGGCCGGCTTAGACACAGGATTTTTTTATGTCACAAGCAACAACATTTCAGGTGCAGGATGGGCAATTGCTAGGTGCGCGTCAAATTCCATCACCGAATTTTAACCAGCGTCCTGAAGATACCGAAATTCAGCTTGTCGTCATTCATAATATTAGTTTGCCACCTTCTCAGTTTGGAGGTGGTTATATCGAACAATTTTTCCAAAATCAGTTGGATTGGTCGAAACATCCTTATTTTCAAACCATTGAAGGGATGCAAGTATCGACACATTTATTGATTCTGCGTACGGGTGAAGTCCTACAGTTTGTCAATTTTAATGATCGGGCTTGGCATGCAGGTCGTTCAACCTATTTAGCACAAAAAGAATGTAATGATTATTCGATAGGCATCGAACTCGAAGGAAGTGATGATTTACCTTTTGAAGCTGCACAATATGCTGTGCTGACCGAGGTCGTGGCGTGTTTACAACAGGCTTATCCTAAAATTCAACAACATATTGCAGGGCATTCAGATATTGCACCGGGACGTAAAACTGATCCGGGTCCATTTTTTGAGTGGAACGCTTTTCGTCAACAGCTGCATCATTTTAAAAACAAATAAACAATACACACTGCGTTTAATAAACCAATGAAATTCCTTGACGAGTTTCATTACAATAGGCGCACTTTCAAAAGTGAGAAATACCGATGGCGCTTTGGCGTTCGACAGTTATTGTCAGTGCAATGACTATGTTGTCCCGTGTATTGGGACTGGTACGGGATATTGTCCTGTTAAATGTATTTGGTGCAGGTAAAGACTTCGATACCTTCGTGGTTGCCTTTCGTATTCCTAACTTTTTTAGGCGTTTATTTGCAGAAGGGGCATTTTCACAAGCCTTTATTCCTGTATTGACTGAATATAAAACCAGTCGAACCCATGCCGAAGTCCAGATTCTGATTAGCCGTGTTTTTGGCTGTTTAGGTCTGGTGATGACCAGCTTGACGTTCATCGCGATGGTGGCCGCACCCGCGATTATCTATATCTATGCACCGGGTTTCCATGGTGATGCAGACAAGTTTGCGTTAGCCACCGATATGTTCCGCCTAACGATTCCTTACTTACTGTTTATGTCCCTAACGGCATTTGCCAGCAGTATTTTGAATAGTTATGGCTCATTCAGTACACCTGCGTTCGCTCCAGTGTTACTCAATGTCGCGATGATTGCCGGTGCGCTGTGGTTAACCCCTTATATGGCTGAGCCAATTATGGCTTTGGGTTGGTCTGTTGTCGCGGCAGGATTCTTGCAATTGGCGATTCAGATTCCAGAGCTGTGGCGTAAAAAATTACTGATTCCACCGAAAGTTGACTTCAAACACGAAGGTGTTGATCGCATCATGAAGTTGATGCTGCCAGCACTGTTTGGTGTCTCAGTGACGCAGATCAACCTACTGTTGAACACCATTTGGGCGTCTTTCATGCAAGATGGTTCAGTATCATGGCTGTATAGTGCTGAACGTATGACCGAGCTGCCTTTAGGTTTGATTGGGGTGGCCATTGGTACCGTGATTTTACCGTCATTGTCTGCACGCCATGCTGAACAAGATCAAGAAAAATTCCGCCGTATGATTGATTGGGCAGCTAAGGTCATTATCTTGGTGGGTGTGCCTGCCAGTATTGCGCTTTTCATGCTCTCTACACCTATTATTCAGGCCTTATTTGAACGTGGTCAATTTAGCTTTGAAGATACACAGATGACCGCATTGGCATTGCAATGTATGAGTGCCGGTGTGATTTCATTCATGCTCATTAAAGTGTTTGCACCAGGGTTTTATGCGCAGCAAGATACCAAAACTCCAGTACGTGTAGGTTTAATGGCGGTCGCAGCCAATGCTATTCTGAACGTGGTGTTTATTGGGTTCTTTAAACTGATTGATTGGCATGCTGAGCATATGGCTTTGGCATTGGCATCATCGGGTTCCGCTTTAGTAAATGCAGGGATGCTGTATTTTTATTTACATAAGCGCAATATTTTCCGTTTTGGTGCGCATTGGAAAAAATTGGTGATTCAGTTTGCGATTGCCAATGCTGTGATGATTGCTGCACTGTGGTATGGCTTAACATGGTACAACGGTGATGTATCTGCGTGGATGCGTGTCGCGGAAGTGATCATCTTATGTGTGATTGGCATTGCTGCTTATGGGATTGCTTTAATTGCAACCGGCTTTAGACCTCGTCACTTAAAACCTTAAAGCTAAAACCTACAGCGTAATGCGTTTGACGTTGATGTAAAAAATAAGAGCCCATAGGCTCTTATTTTTTTGATTGAGACTCAAGATGATAAAAACATAGGTTTCTGATTCATGAGTCTGAGGGGAGTAATTTGTAGTTTAAAACGACATTGAATCAGTCACTCAGTCGCCTAAACTTTTCCTCGAGAGAGGAAACCAACAATTGCGAGAATGACTGCAATAACCAAAAGAATAACAGCAAAGTCTTTGGATAAGCCTGCAACACCACCAAAACCTAGCAGACTCGCAATCAATGCAATTACAGCGAAAATAATAGCCCAGCGGAACATAGTTTTATCTCCATGTGATTTTTTATTCTGTCTCATCAGTATAGGAGTCACAGAAAGCATGCTATGTATTCTTTTGTTTATTTAATGTTCAATATTCGGTAACTTAAACAAGGAATTTATGTGCGGGTTCAGTTAATATGCCTGCCACCTTCGTTGCGAGCGAGAAGATGACCGATACTCTACGCCCACATTTTTGGAAAAAGCATGCTTTGACTGAACTCACTCATTTGGAGTGGGAGTCCCTCTGTGATGGTTGCGGGCTGTGTTGTTTAATCAAGCTTGAAGATGAAGATACTCATGAGGTTGCCTACACCAAAGTGGCATGCAAACTTTTAGATTGTGAAACTGCCAGTTGTTCCGATTATCCAAATCGTCAATCACACGTTGCAGACTGTATACAGCTGACGCCACATCAGATTCACCAATTTCATTGGCTACCACCGAGCTGTGCTTATCGTAGAATTTCTGAAGGTAAAGATTTACCACGTTGGCATCATCTAGTGACGGGAAATCGTGACAGTATTTTGAAGGCAAGAAAGTCTGCCGCAGGGCGTTGCATCAGTGAAGAAGACGTCAACCCTGACGATATTGAAGATTATATTGTACGTTGGGTACGCTAAAGGACACAGATACGCTCTATCTTGGATCTAGAGTTGATCTTGTATCATAGCCAGAAAGTCTTGTTCTGACAGAACCTGAAAACCGTGCTGTTTGAGGAGTGCTGTGGTTACCCCATAGCCTTCAATTTTCGTACGGGTAAAGCTGCCGTCATAAATATAATGGCTGCCGCAAGACGGGCTGCGATCTTTCAAGACAACAACATCAACTTTGTGTAATTGGGCCAATTCTAACATTCGTTGAGCACCTGCAATAAATTCAGCACTAATGTCTGTCCCCAAAACATCTTTAACTTGAGCTGTACCATTGAGCACATCACTGGCTTGACCATTTTGAATTTCTGCAGGAAAACGTGGACAGCTAAGGCCGCCCATCATTTCTGGGCAGGCCGTAATGACTTGGTGAGTCTGCATCAGTTGGCAAATTGCTTGTTGTGTATTTGATTTGGCATCATAACGAACGGGTTGGCCTGCCAAACAGGCACTGACTAAATACTTCAGTGTCATCGTGTCTTGCTCCACAAGTTTTAGTGACTCAAAAGTTCTATCGCATGGTCATAACTGAGCGGACGATAAAAGTAAAAACCTTGTCCAGTATGACAATTACATTCTTTTAAGGTATCGACCTGTTCCGGTTTCTCTATACCTTCGACTAATATATTCAGGGAAACACTCGCACCAATTTGTGTAATCGCTTTGACAATGGCAAGTGCTGAACAGTCGGTATGCATGCGTTCCACAAAATTACGGTCTATCTTAATACAGTCGACAGGGTAATTACTCAAACGTGTTAATGATGAATGACCTGTACCAAAATCATCTAGAGAAATGTGTATGCCATGCTCTTTTAATAAATGGAGAGCGCGAATCACATAATTTGAGCCACGTTCTGACAGGCTTTGCTCGGTAATTTCGACCTCAATAATGTCTGGTGATATACCAAACTGCTTTAAGCGATTCAGTAGTTTTTCCGCATAATCATCACGTAAAAATTCGACAGGTGCAGCATTTATTGAAATCGGTAGCGGTTGTAGTCCGAGTTCAATCCATTTTTGAATATCTTGAAAGATTTTAATTTGCATTGTTTTACTAATGCGTGAAGCCAATTCATAATCTTGAAATGCAGCAAAAATTTGAGAAGGTAATTGTAATTGTTGGTCTTTATCATACCAACGTAACAACGCTTCAAAGCCGATAACTTGACTGTCAGACAGACGAACTTTGGGTTGATAAAACGGAATAATTTGATTGGAATTAATCAAGCTGCGTGCAAGCGTTAATTGGCGAGTAGTATTTTCAAGGGTTTTGAACATAGTATGGTTGAACATTCGTACACCACCACGACCACTGCTTTTTAAATCATTTAGCGCAATATCAGCACATTTAAGTAAATTCGAGGAATTTTGTGCATCGCGTGGGTAGATCGCACAGCCAATACTCATACCAATATTGATACTTTGCCCATTATAGAAAATGGGCATGTCCATTTGCTGACAGGCGATGCTGGCAAAATTCTGTAATTGTTGTTGCGATTTTAAATTTGGAATAGAAATGGCAAATTCATCGCCACCTAAACGTGAAACTACAATATTTGTATCAAAACATTGCTGAAAACGCTGCCCAAGGGTATGCAGTAAATGGTCTCCTGCACTATGACCTAAGGTGTCGTTAATATGCTTAAAATAATCTAGATCGATTAATAACAAACCCAGTTGTTGCTGATGTTCTCGCGCCACTTTTAATTGGCTTTTAAATACTCGACTAAACGCACGGCGGTTTAATAAACCTGTTAAATCATCTTGTTCAATGATGCGTTGAAGTTTATTTTCTGCAAGTCGCTGTATCGTAATATCACGTGATACACAGAGGATTTCTTTGACTTGGCCATATTCGTTGAATACTGGGCTGAGCATATTATCCCAATAAGCCAAGGGTTCATCTGCTACTTGGCTCATGCCGACAAAGCGAGATATTTTACCTTCTTTGGCTTCGGCAAAAGCATTCAAACACGCGTCACGGACTTCTTCAGGCAGTAATTTATGCCAAGACATACCAAACTCAGTTTCAGTTAGAGGTACGCCCAGAGCTAAACATCCCGCGCGGTTCATATGCAGAACTTGACCGTCTAGACTTAATAATTTTATACAGTCGACACTAGCATCTAACATTTGATTACGACTATTCAGTTTTTCTCGTAATTCAGCGAATTGATTATCTTGTAATTGTATATTCTTGGCTTGGGGCATTTTTTGAAATAAATTTATAGGTAGATCAATGCCTTGTTGAACTTGAACGATTCGCTTTTGCTTTGTTGATTGCTTCATACAATCTGTCCAATTGGGTCAGGCAAGTCTAAAATGGGATATCTTGCCGATGATACTTTAATTTGATCAATAAGGGCTAGGATGTCTTGTTACATTATAGTTAACATTCGCCTAAGCTTTTTTACATGCAAGATACTTAAATAACGACATTAAACCACCCTCCTAAATTGAATACCGAATAAAGCAAAGATTCTGCCAAGGCAGTGTTAGAATAGAAAAAACGTCCCCAATTGCCGGAAACGAAATAATAAGATGTCAGACAGCCAAATTCCTCTTCCTGAACGCATGCGTCCTCATGATTTATCTCAAATTATTGGACAAGATCACCTTTTGGGTGAAGATGCACCGTTACGCCAGATGATTGACCAAGGGCATTTGCCATCGATTATTTTTTGGGGACCTCCAGGTGTAGGTAAAACCACGATTGCATTGTTGTTGGCGCAGGCTGTTGACCGACCATTTATTAGTTTATCTGCGCTCAATACTGGGGTGAAAGAGTTACGTGAAATCATCGCCGATGGTGGAGATTTATTGACACCTGTGGTGTTTATTGATGAAATTCATCGTTTTAATAAGTCACAACAAGATGCATTACTGAATGCAGTTGAAAAGGGCAAAATTACCCTGATCGGTGCAACCACAGAAAATCCCTCATTTGAAGTCAACAATGCCTTATTGTCGCGTTGTCAGGTCTATACCTTAAATGCTCTGGATAATGACGCAATTCAGCGCTTATTGGATCAAGCCATTCACCAAGATTCGTTTTTAAAAGAGCGTTATATTCAAATCGAAGAATATGAAGCTTTATTTCAATTTGCCGCAGGTGATGCTCGTAAAGCATTAAATCTTTTAGATTTAATCGCCAGTACGTTTGAGCCAGACTTAGAAAATATCATTAACAATGCGGTGGTAGTCAAAGTTGCGCAGCAAAATATTGCACGCTATGACAAATCGGGCGAACAGCATTACGATTTAGTTTCGGCTTTTATTAAGTCGATTCGAGGTAGTGATCCAGATGCCGCTTTGTATTGGATGGCTCGAATGCTCAAAGGTGGTGAAGATCCTGTCTTTATTGCTCGTCGTATGTTGATTGCGGCATCAGAAGATATTGGCAACTCAAATCCAAATGCTTTGCTGTTGGCAGGAGAATGCTTCCGATCTGTGCAGGCAATTGGTATGCCTGAGTGTCGAATCATTTTGGGGCAATGTGCGGTGTACTTGGCAACCAGTGCAAAAAGTAACAGCACTTATTTGGCCATAAACAAAGCTTTAGATTTGGCAGAAAAAACCTCGAATCTACCCGTGCCATTGCATTTGAGAAATGCACCAACCAAATTGATGAAAGAGCAAGGCTATGGCGTGGACTATTTATATCCACATCATTATCCTGAGCATTTTGTCATGCAGGATTATATGCCGCCTGAACTGAAAGGCACTAAGCTGTATGAGTCTGCACGTAATAAACGTGAAGTTGAAGGTGAGCGTTTGCAGCAACGACGTTGGATGCAACAACAGCAACAATGATTTGAATGATCATAATGGCAAGGCGCTTCGGCGCCCTTTTTTATGTCTATTTCATGCAAAAAAAAGCCCAACTCAAGGCGAGCTGGGCTGAAAAAATAGGATGTCTTTGGGGAGATACATCCTAGAGGGTAGATGGAAAATCTGGTCGGTATACACATTGGAAACTTATAGATCCTAGTGCTGCCTGGTATGTAGCTATCTTAGTGTGAACTTGGGTAAATGTGAAACAGAGGATTTTTATGGTTAACATTTGTTTTTTCGATCATGGATTAATCGAGTAATATTTCATTAAAAAACCGAGCTAAAGAGCTCGGTTTTTCAAATCGATGAACGACTTAGATATCAGAAAGGTCGATACCTAAACGTGCAGCAACTTCTTCATACGCTTCAACCACACCGCCTAAACCTTGACGGAAACGGTCTTTGTCGAGTTTTTTCTTAGTGTCTTTGTCCCATAGACGGCAGCCGTCTGGAGAGAATTCGTCACCCAGTACGATACGGTCGTGGAACACGCCAAATTCAAGTTTAAAGTCAACAAGCAGCATGTTGCCTGCATCGAATAGACCTTTAAGTACTTCGTTTACTTTATAAGTCAATTCTTTCATTTGAGCGAGTTGTTCAGCAGTCGCCCAACCTAAAGCAATCGCTTGTGATTCATTCACCATTGGGTCGCCTAACGCATCGTCTTTGAAGAACAATTCGAAAGTTGGCGGAGTAAGTTCTTTACCTTCTTCAACGCCTAAACGACGGCAAAGTGAACCTGCTGCATAGTTACGAATTACGCACTCTACAGGAACCATGGTTAATTTTTTCACTAAAACTTCAGTTGGAGAAAGAAGTTTTTCGAAATGAGTTTCGATACCAGCCGCAGCCAATTTTTCCATGATAAAGGCGTTAAAACGGTTGTTCACCTTACCTTTGCGATCCAGTTGTTCAATTTTTTCACCGTTGAATGCAGAAGCATCGTCACGGAAAACTAGGATGAGGTGGTCAGAACTATCTGTTTCATAAACAGATTTCGCTTTACCAGTATAGAGCAAGGTTTGTTTTAACATGAGGGAACCTTTTTCGAGAAAAAATGCCTAGTACGACTAGGCTGGCCAATTTTGGTAAATCTGAGCTAACAGATCTGCAGCTTTTTCTTTGTCTGCAAAACTGTTATCGGCATTGAACACAGCGATGTTATTGCTTGAACCTACAGAAGAAAGTCTTAAGACATAGGTCTGCTGATCGACCTTGACGGTTACTTCGTAACGGTTTTTGCTCTGACCAACAATGGTATGGTTAAGGCTGCTGAGGGTAGCAAGTGTGTATTGCCAAATTGTAGCAGAATTTCCTTCAACTTTGATCAGTGGATTTTGATTTCCATCCACCAATAGTTGAGGGTGGCTAATATTTGTACTGTCTGTTGAGGAATCTGCGACGACATTATTTTTTTCCGCGGCTGGACGCGGAAGGGCATAGCGATTGCCACGCTTATTTTCAAGCTTTGGTGCATGCTCAATTGCTAGCGGGTCAACTGATGGAGCAGGATACAAAGGCGTTGCAGGACGAACCATTGACCCTTCAGGGTATTTCAGCGGTTCAACATCTGTGGTTTGTTTATAGTCCAGTGTGCCATTATTAAAGGCAAGTGAACTACAACCGGCTAATGTAAATACTGAAAGTGCCAGGCTAAGTCCTAAACGTAATTGCATGATGTTTGCTCTTCTTTATTTGATAACGCCCGCAGTGATGAGTGCTTCACGAAGCGGAGTACGATATTGTTCTGCAAGGGGTGTTAATGGTAAGCGAATGCCTGTTTCAATCAGGTTCATCTCATGAAGTGCCCATTTCACAGGAATTGGGTTCGATTCGCAAAATAAAATTTGATGTAAATTTGCAACAGTATTGTTTTGTTGCTCGGCTTGGACTGCGTCACCCGCCAAAGCGCTTGCACACACTTCGCTCATTTCTTTTGGCGCCACGTTCGCAGTAACCGAAATGTTGCCTTTAGCACCTAAACCCATTAACTGATAAGCCGTTGCATCATCACCTGAGTACACCACCATATCTTTGCCTTTAAGGCCTTCAATGAGTTCTTGACCACGAGGAACATCGCCAGTGGCGTCTTTAATGCCCACGATTTGTGGAATATCAGCAAGACGGATCACGGTGTCGTTGTGCATGTCTACACCGGTTCGGCCAGGTACATTGTATAAAATTTGAGGTAAATCAACAGCTTCAGCAATCGCTTTGTAGTGTTGATACAGGCCTTCTTGGGTAGGTTTGTTATAGTATGGTGTAACTAATAATGCCGCATCTGCACCTAACTCTTTGGCTTCTTTGGTGAGTTCAATCGCTTCGTGGGTTGAGTTTGCACCTGTGCCGGCAATAATTGGAATGCGTTTGTTCGCCACACGGATGATTTCTTTGATCACCTGAGTGTGTTCGGCCATGCTCAAGGTAGAAGCTTCACCTGTAGTCCCTACAGCAA
Source organism: Acinetobacter sp. YH12152 (assembly GCF_013418285.1). Classification (NCBI taxonomy): domain Bacteria; kingdom Pseudomonadati; phylum Pseudomonadota; class Gammaproteobacteria; order Moraxellales; family Moraxellaceae; genus Acinetobacter; species Acinetobacter sp. YH12152. The sequence goes on along the minus strand of NZ_VPCH01000041.1, from coordinate 16,932 downwards.
CAATACTATTGGTGCCTTGCTTTATATGCCACTCAACCAGCTTCTCGAGGCTCTTCCAATCTACGCTGCCATCTTCAAACATTGGGGTGACGATTGCGACAATTGAACCTTGAATGGTCTGAGCTTGCTGAGTCATTTTGAAAAGCTATCCTATTTGTCCATCCGACAAGATGAAATATTGATTTCTGGATGGTTTCGAATTTTGATTTGTAGCATGTTCATTGGGCTATACCCAAATTGAATAATGCTTACGCAAATTATGACTGATCAAACGCATAAGAACAATATGCTTTGGTCAAAGCCATAAAATTCTTTATACAAATCAAACTTAAAACAATCAAGTGTAAAATAGCGGTTTTTTTGCAGCCTGAAAATTGTTCAGCAGGGGCTGAATCTTGAAAATGTTTTATTCAATCGAGAGGGTTGGCATGGTTGATGGGATTGATTAAATCATCAGCAAAAGGTTGATCTATGTGTATTCCGTGCTTTTTAATCAGAATTTAAGATTAAATAACAATGACTAAAGATTTAAAAACTATATCAATTCGCTCGGGTTTTATTACAAATGATTGTTAAAAACTTGGGTAATAATCTTTTTTATATCTAATAGAAATAGACATGTTTTTATGAGTGTTTAAAAAGATCGCTTGATTTGACTGTTCATTGCACGATTCATATTTTTTTATTTTAAATTTTTAATTGTTTTTACGACTTTGTGACTTAAAGCACAAAAACTATTACACCATGCACGTAATCCAATTTTGGACGAAAGGCTTTAACTTATTGGTAGTTATATCCTTTATAAGGCTCAGCGATGATGCGACTTAATTTGAACGCTGATGACAACAAGGATTCTCCAATGGAAAAGTCAGATAATAAGCATGCTATTGTCACGGTAGCAATCTGCTTCCTTATTGCCGTAATCGAAGGTCTGGATATTCAGGCTGCAGGTATTGCAGCAGCAGGGATTCGTGAATATTTCGGGCTGGATAGCTCGCAGCTAGGGGTGTTTTTTAGTGCCGGTATTTTAGGATTATTACCTGGTGCTTTGGTGGGTGGTCGGATTGCAGACCGAATGGGCCGTAAAAAAGTATTAATTTGGTCTACGGGGATGTTCGCCATCTTTACCTTATGTACGGTATGGGTAAATAGCTTCCATAGCTTACTCGCTGTACGTTTTCTTGCAGGTGCAGGTTTAGGGGCAGCAATGCCAATTTTAATTACCTTGGCATCTGAAGCGGTAACGCCACAAAATCGTGGTCGTGCAGTCGGTTTGATGTACTGTGGTATGCCTGTGGGTGCGGCAATCTTATCATTGGTCGCAATGACGGACTTCGGTGCAAACTGGAAAAATATTTTCTATTTAGGTGGTTTATTACCGATTGTTGTGATTCCATTGATGATTTGGTTCCTGCCCGAATCGCGTGAATTCTTGAAAGCCAAAGATCAAGCGGTTCAAGCGACCGCCAATGGCGAAGTGCAACAAGGTGCTTTCAAAAACCTCTTTAACACAGAAAACCGTTTACGTACTTTCTCAATTTGGGTGAGCTACTTCTTCACCTTGATGGTGGTGTACATCATGTTGAGCTGGTTACCGTCGTTGTTCACCGAACTCGGTTTCACTCGTAAAGATGGTGCAACTGCGCAGTTCTACTTCATGGTGAGTGCAACCATTGGTACGATCATTTTAGGTATGTTGACTGATCGTTGGAAGAAAGCTTATGTGATCATTTTGATGTACGGCGGTATTTTGGCAGGTCTATTTGCGCTGAATGGTGCAGGTTCATTGACTCAAATGTACATGGCGTCAGCTTTAGTCGGTGCATTCGTGATTGGTTGTCAAGGTGTACTGTATGCCTTCGGTGGTATCGTGTATCCAACACAGTTACGTGGTACGGGTGTTGGCGTAGCTTCAGCCGTTGGTCGTGTCGGTGCAATGTTAGGCCCTGCAATTGCGGGTCAGTTATTGGCAGCAGGTTTTGGTGCGGCAGGGGTGATTACCGCGGCAATTCCATGTATCGCAATCTCTGCAATATTTATGTTGTTATTGGTACGTCGTATTCCATCATAAGAAACATGTTATATCAAAAAAAGCCCGCATCATGCGGGCTTTTTTTATGGCGACAATAGAAGTCGCACTAATGCTCTAAACCAATATAAATAAATGTATTTTATGTAAAAATACAGCAGAAAGAGAAAATAAAAAATCAACGTAGAGGGGCTATGTCAGCAAGAAAACTGGTCGCAATTTTTAAAGTTGATCAACGTGAATTCAGTTTGTATCTACATCAATACGAATTTATCTTGGAACTCAAACCTGTATTTCAAAGAAATCGCCATCAGCCGAGACAAAATGCGTGGTTGGCCTTTGCCGATGAACCTACCCTAGAAGATGTTGCTGAAAATATTAATGCGTTTGAGGTCATGCAACAGACACGCCGCCATTTATTAAAATATATCTTTCAACATCAACCGCGCTATTTTTATTTTCATGCTTCGACTCGGCGAAAAGCCCGTATTTACCCACGCTTTGCACAGCGTTTGGTTGAGCATTTGCCCAAGTATCGGTATTGTCAGGAAGGACAGTCATTTTATTTTTATGCACAGGACTGAATACTAAGGCTTTTAAAATATGAGCGAATCAGTAGAGTCGCCGACAATGCATGACAACGGATGGAGAGATATGCAAAAGAATACAGCGCTGATTGTGGTCGATGTACAAAATGGTTTTACCCCAGGCGGTCAGTTGGCTGTTGCCAATGCCGATCAAATTATTCCAGGGATTAATCAATTGGGACAATACTTTACGAATATTGTGCTGACTCAAGATTGGCATCCAGCCGACCATATTTCTTTTGCTGAAAATCATCCTGAGCATGCACCTTATGACAGCATAGAGCTGAATTATGGAACGCAAGTATTGTGGCCAACACATTGTGTACAAGGTACACAGGATGCCGAATTACATCCTGATTTAAATTTACCGACGGCGCAGCTGATTATCCGTAAAGGTTTTCATCAGCATATCGACAGCTACTCTGCTTTTATGGAAGCAGATCAGAAAACCTCAACAGGTTTGGCGGGCTATTTGCGCGAACGCGGTATTGATACAGTCTTTGTCGTTGGGATCGCCACGGATTTTTGTGTTGCATGGACGGCAATGGATGCGCGTAAGCTTGGTTTTGAAACTTTTGTGATTGCTGATTTGACCAAAGGGATCGATTTACAGGGTTCGCTTCAGCATGCATGGCAAGACATGTTGGCGAATGGGGTGAAGCGTATTTACCTGAAAGATATTGTGCAGCAGCATGCACAGGCATTATCTTTGGCATGACCCAGTGGGCTCAGTTGAGAAAAGGCATAAGGGTGTGCCTTTTTTTGTCCCTGTATTTAAATGGAAGATGCCTATGTCGGCTTTCTTAAAATTCACTCAATTTGTGCAGAAAACATTTGCGATTTGGGTGGTGCTGTTTGCAGCGCTCGCCATGTTTTTTCCCGATGTATTTGTTTGGTTAAAAGCATATATCCCATGGATGCTAGGCATCATTATGTTGGGTATGGGCATGACCATGACACTGCAAGGTTTTAAAAGTGTATTGCAAAGCCCTAAAGCTGTGATGATCGGGGTTTTGGCACAGTTTATTGTGATGCCGGGATTGGCTTTTTTCTTGTGTAAATTATTACAACTGCCGACAGAAATCGCGATCGGGGTCATTCTTGTCGGTTGCTGTCCAGGTGGAACGGCTTCTAATGTCATCACCTATATGGCAAAAGGTAATACCGCAGCATTATCTGTTGCCTGTACCTCTGTTTCGACATTACTCGCACCGGTTTTAACCCCTGCGATTTTCTATTTGCTGGCAAGCCAATGGATCGAAATTAATGCGGCATCGATGTTGGTTTCAATTTTACAAGTGGTTTTATTTCCGATCATTGTGGGGTTAATGATTCGAACTGTCTTTAAGCACCGAGTGGATGCCTATATACAGGTCATGCCATTGGTTTCTGTTGTGGCAATTGTAGCGATTGTGGCAGCAATCATTGCGGGTAGTCGAACACAGATTTTGCAATCAGGTTTACTGATTCTTGGGGTAGTGGCCTTACATAATGGCTTGGGCTATCTATTGGGTTTTTGGGCCAGCCGACTGTTTAAATTGCCCTATGCAGACTGTAAAGCAGTGTCGATTGAAGTTGGGATGCAAAACTCAGGTTTGGGTGTGGCATTGGCGGCGACCCATTTTGCCGCTTCACCTCTGACCGCTGTGCCGAGTGCGATTTTTAGTTTGTGGCACAATATTTCGGGTCCCGCACTGGCAACCTATTGGGCAGCACGGACGAGTGAGCCCAAAGCATTGGAACAAGACAAGCCTGTGCAATAAACAATTCAGTAAAATAGAGGGCAATGTCCCTCTTTTTTGATGTCGAAAATAAATTTTACGATTTGATGAACAGGGCTTTAGGGAATTGCATGCTTTTTTAATTGATTAATGCTATTTGTAACATAAGTGTCATATCCGCTGCCTAACATGCCGGCAAACACTTTAGATATAGACTGTTTCAAACAGCATTGAGAGGGTATGCAACATTTTCAGCATTCATCAGCGACCTATTATAATCGTGAATTGTCACTTTTAGATTTCAATCGGCGGGTCTTGGCTCAGGCACTCGATTCAAGTTTACCTTTACTTGAACGCTTGAATTTTCTCATCATTTTTTCACGCAATTTAGATGAATTCTTTGAAATTCGCATTGCGGGGCTAATGAAACAACGAGATTTGAATGCAATTGTACGGACGCCAGATGCCATTCCGACTGAAGTGGTCTTAGATGAACTTTCCCAAGTGATTCATGACACGGTTGCACAGCAATACCACACCCTCAATCATGCTGTATTGCCTGCACTACAAAGTGAAGGCATTCGTTTTATTCAATTTAAAGATATTTTAGAAAAACATCGGGCGTGGATTAGCCATTATTTTAGTAAAGAAGTTCAACCGGTCTTAACGCCGATTAGCTTAGATCCATCGCATCCGTTTCCACGCTTGGTCAATAAAAGCCTCAACTTTATTGTGAGCCTAGAAGGCAAAGATGCCTTTGGTCGTGCCATTGAAATGGCGATTGTGCCTGCGCCACGTTCCTTGCCGCGTTTAATCAAAATGCCCGCCGAGGTTGAAGGCAGTGCAGAGACACAAATTTTCCTGACCGCCATTATTCAGCAACACATCAATGACCTATTTCCGGGAATGAAAGCGACGGGCTGTTATGCCTTTCGAGTGACACGCAATGCAGATTTAGTTCTGGCTGAAGATGTGGATGACTTGGCGGTGGCATTAAAAGATGAATTGTCTTCACGGCGTTTTGGTCGGGCAGTTCGCTTAGAAATTGAAGCTGATTGTCCGCAAAGCATTATTGATTATTTGTTAGATGAATTTGATTTGAGTGAGCAGGAGCTCTATCGCATTGACGGCCCGATCAATTTATCGCGTCTCAGTGCCAGTTTTAATCGACCTGAACTGAAATATCCGGTCTATACACCGATTATTCCTAAAGTTTTTCGTAAACAAACCGCGATTTTTGATGTATTAAAAACACAAGATGTGTTGTTACATCATCCGTTTGACTCCTTTCAACCGGTTATTAACCTATTACGTGAAGCTGCAAAAGACCCTCAGGTTTTAGCCATTAAGCAGACGCTTTATCGCAGTGGGCCAGATTCGGACATCGTACAAGTTTTGGCGGAGGCGGCTCGCAACGGTAAGGAAGTAACCGCAGTTATCGAACTTCGGGCGCGGTTTGATGAAGAATCCAATATTACCGTGGCCAATATATTGCAAGAAGCTGGGGCTGTCGTGGTGTATGGCATTGTGGGCTATAAAACCCATGCCAAGATGATTCTGATTGTGCGCCGTGAAAATAATCAACTATTGCGCTACGCCCATTTGGGAACAGGTAATTACCACGCAGGCAATGCGCGGATGTATACCGATTATGGCCTGATGACGACGCATCCCGATATTTGCGAGGATGTGCATCGCATGTTTCAGGAACTGACAGGCATGGGCAAGATGGCGAAGCTGAAAGCGTTATTGCATGCACCATTTACTCTGCATACTGAATTACTGAAACTGATTGAACAGGAAATTGTTGCTGCACAAGCGGGAAAATACGCACGAATTATTGTGAAGGTCAATGCACTCACGGAACCGCAACTGATTGCTGCTTTGTATCGTGCATCGCAAGCAGGGGTATCTGTAGATTTAATTATCCGTTCGATTTGTTGTTTGATTCCTCAGGTCAAAGGGATGTCTGAGAATATTCATGTGAGATCTATCGTCGGACGCTTCTTAGAGCATACTCGAGTGTATTATTTTGAGCATGCAGGCGAAAAACGATTGTACTGTGCCAGTGCCGATTGGATGGGACGTAACTTATTTTCACGGGTCGAAACCTGTTTTCCCATTTTAGAAAGCCGTTTGAAAAAACGCATTATGAAAGATTGTTTACTTAACTATTTGGACGATAATCAAAATGCATGGGAAATGCAGTCGAATGGGCAATGGGAGAAAGTCGCGGTTGAAGCAGGTGCCGAACCGCATAACGCGCAAAAATATTTGATTGCACAGAAAATTTCGACCGTTTAAGACAAAAAAATCCCGACTTAAGTCGGGATTTTTGATTTCGCTAAAACCTTTACGAGGCTTTTGACTGTTTGGATTTTAAAATTTCAGTTCTGAAGTTTTGAGCCAATTCAGCAGCATCACTGTCCATCCCATTGAGCATAAATGCATGACGAGTGAGCACATTGGTCGGATTTGGCAAGCTCACCAATTGGAAATGATCTGAAATCTCTTTGAGCAAAGTTGTCGGCACATGAATGGCACTTTCTTTGGCAACCAATTGTTGGACTAAACGCTCAGCCGCTTGTACAGAAGACAATTGCATGGCTTCGACAGAGCTTGAAATCGCACTACGGGTTTGTAAAACGAAACGTTTTTCTTCACGGTAGCGTTTATATAAAACATCTGAAAGCAATTGGAATACTGAGCTGATCATGGTGAGGCAACGCAGCGCATCTGGAGTGTCAGCGGTCATGCTGATGGTTGCGCCATGTTCATCAAACTTATGCACTGTACTGATGTCAGAACTGTTCAATTTATAATGTTGAACACAGAGTTCTGTGGTTTTATTCAAGAAAATTTGGCAGAGATTAAAATACGGCACAGACACGGTTTTGTTGACGCTATCGAGCAGCTGTTTCGGATCATAAAATTGAATATTTAATGCCAAGCTGTTGCTGTCGAGAACCACTGGTTTCATGTCTTTATGCTGTTTTGCTTTGGCTTGCGCATTTTGCTGCGCTTGAGCAATCGCCAGAGCGGCATTATGTTTTTCTTGTTCTAAAGCCTGCGCTAGCGTTTGAATTTCATGTTTTAGACGTGATTCATTGTTGATTCGCGCTAAATATTCAGTACGACTTGGACGCGCAATAGCGCGATACGCCAACCATAACAAGCCATGTAAGAATAATGAAAATAGAATCGCAGCCCACTGCGTACGTAAGATTTCACCAATACTTGGTTTAATTAAGGTGATTTCAACCGTTCCGACTTTCTTTTCGTTTTGCAGCGCATCACGAACAAAGATTTCACCGTCACGGGTTTTGGTCAAACCGCCTGTGGCCAAAACTTGATTATTGGCATTTAAAATGCGGATGGAAGCCACGCTCGGGTTGGTTGCATAGCGGTCAGCAAGTAAGGCTAATGATACGGTATTGGCCGGCTCAAGCTCAGATAGGCTGTCTGTAACCAATTGACTGGTCATCAGTTGTCCCTGACTGGCACGGTTTTCGTTCAATTGGTGGGTTGTTGCCAATACCAATAAAAAGGTATGCAAAGCAAAACAAACTACTAATAGGCTAGCAAATAGCCCTTGTCTAGGCGCATTCAACGTAAACTTCCAAGGCAATTCTATTCAATTTAGATTATGATTCTTACATTAGTTGTAGCTCAGACCCGAGTCAATTCATGCGAGAAATCATTCTTATATCACTTTTAGGACCTGACCAACCTAATCAATTTACACGATTAATGCAGGTTTTGTCCGCACATTCCTTACAGATTTTAGATGTCGGACAAGCAGTCATCCACAATCAGCTGACTTTAGGTATTGTTGTTTCGTCGGAAGACCAGACTGCGACAGCATTAGCCATGAAGGAGATGTTGATTTTAGCACATGATATTGGCTTAACTGTGCGCTTTAAACCAATCTCTACAACAGAATATCAACAATGGGTAAATGAGGGAGGCCGCACACGCTATATCGTTACGGCACTTGCGCCAGAATTACAGGCGTCTCATTTACAGGCAGTTACAAATATTGTGTCGAGCCAAGGCTTTAATATTGAAACTGTGACTCGTTTATCTGGCCGTCCAGAGTTAGATGGATCAAGCGAAGGTCCACGCCGTGCCTGCGTTCAATTTGGCTTAAAAGGCCAGATGTTGGATGCCACTGCGATGCGTGCAGCATGTTTACGTCTATCTACTGAACTAGGGGTAGATGTTGCCGTTCAAGAAGACAATGCTTACCGTCGTAATCGTCGTTTAGTCTGCTTTGATATGGACTCAACGCTGATTGAGCAAGAAGTAATTGACGAATTGGCGATTGAAGCGGGTGTCGGGGCTCAAGTGGCTGAAATCACTGAACGTGCTATGCAAGGCGAGCTCGATTTCCAACAAAGTTTCCGTGCACGTGTGGCACTGCTCAAAGGTATGGATGCTTCGGTATTGCCTAAAATTGCAGAACGTCTGACTGTCACAGAAGGTGCGGAACGTCTGATTTCAACGCTTAAATCACTGGGTTATCGCACGGCTATTTTGTCAGGTGGTTTTCAGTATTTTGCCGAATATCTACAAGCAAAACTGGGTATCGATGAAGTCCATGCCAATGTACTGGACGTCCAAGATGGCGCGGTAACAGGTGAAGTGAAAGGTCATATTGTCGATGGTGCTCGCAAAGCCTTCTTGTTGACTCAAATCGCTGAAGAAATGGGGATTTCATTAGAACAAGCCATTGCTGTCGGTGATGGTGCGAATGACTTACCTATGTTGTCTTTAGCCGGCTTAGGCGTTGCTTTCCGTGCGAAACCTTTGGTTCGTCAAAATGCCAATCAAGCCATTTCAAGCGTGGGTCTAGATGGTGTTCTTTACCTGCTTGGTGTGCATGATAAAGATTTAAATCGTGCTTAAAACCATTTAAGGCACAGTCAAAAACGTAGCCAAAAGGCTGCGTTTTTTTATGCCAAGAATTCAGCTCATCCGATGAACGGTAGAAGAAAATTGTCGATAAAAACAACAATTAACAGCATTCGAAAAATTAATTTTTTTAGCCTAAAACCAGCTGTTTTTTTTGTAATGACACTCGAAACGAGATGCCATCATTGTTCTAGAAATTCTTTAAAAAGAAAAAATGTAATGACAAAATAATGTTGCGACAAGGTGTGTCGCATGGACAAAAAACGAGACTTTTTTTATGCAAAAAACTCAGCATAATGCTTGCAAGAGATTGAGATCGACCAAATCTATTTACTGAAGATACAGTAGTGAGACGGCTCAGCATCCTGTAAGACAAGAGATGTCAGCTGTCAAATGACGGAGGTTTTTATGTTAACAGCGAATTTAGCAACAATCGTTGGCCTGAGCTTGGTATCGGCGGCTGTGATTGCTGTTTTCTTCTCGCCTTATCGTCGCTGGTTAAGTTTTATGCTGGCGGGGATGCTGGTGTGGGGACTCATTGAAGTGATTCGATTTGGCACACAAACCATGTTTGAATTATCAGTAACTTATAGTTATTTAACGGCATTAATGGCCGCAATGGTGGTATTCACTTTAGTATTGTTACGTGAAGACCGCCGTGCAGAGCGTGCGATGGCAAAGCGCCAATGTATAGAGCACACGCCTGTATATGATGAAGAACAGCAATGTTCGAGCCGATAAGTGCCAGAACAAAATTTCAATGAAAATGCGCCTAAGGGCGCATTTTTTTATGAACGCATTAGTCCGATTTGAGATACAAAGCCTTACTTCTCAAAAGCCAAGTTATGGTAGGATGAAGCCAGTCAATTTTCCAACAATTACAATAGGCTTTAAGTCATGAAACTATCATCAATTCCTGTCGTAAAACTACCTTTAGTTGATGTCAGTACGGATCCACTTGATTTACTCGTGGCAGGTTTAGCGCTTCGTATGAAACAGCTTGCACGTACTAGCCCTAAATTCATTGAATTGGTTCATGAACGTCAATTTCGCATTCAAATCGGTACGGATTTGGGTGTTGCACGTCAAATTATTGTAAATAATGGACAGATTGATACTGTTTCAGGTGATGCTGAAAAAGCCGACTTTATTTTGCAATTTGCGGACAGCGAACAGGGCGTAAAAACCCTGATGAAAGGTGACCCAACTGCATTCATGACGGGTATGCAAAATGGCAGTATTAAAATGGAAGGTGATTTTGGGCTTTTGGTTTGGTTTAACCAAGTGGCGAAGTTAATTCCACCTAAACTTCCAAAACCGGTTAAAGAAAAAATCAAAATCGCACGTGCGTTTATTAAAGAAAAAACAGGTAAGTAAGATTTACGCCTTGTTCTCCTCCTTTAGTGGAAGGATTAAAAAAAAGCCCTCTTTTGAGGGCTTTTTTTATGCTTCAGTTGTTATTCAACTTCTAAATTAAAGGTCACTGGACCGTCATTAACCAAATGCACTTTCATGTCGGCAGCAAAGATGCCTGTTTGTACATGGTCATATTGGCTCTTGGTGTAATCGACCAGCTGTTCATACAGTGCTTTGGCATCGTTTGGCGGCATGGCAGGGCCAAAATCGGGGCGCAGGCCTTTTTGCGTTTGCGCCATCAGGGTAAATTGAGACACCAAGAGGATACCGCCGCCGGCTTGACTGACATTCCAGCCCATCTTGCCTTGTTCATCATCAAAAAAGCGGTATTTCAAGATCTTATCAATCAGCTTTTTGCCTTTTTCTAAATCGTCAGCTTTGCCAAGGCCTAAAAACACCAAAATACCGTGATTAATTTCACCCGTGATCTCACCATCGACCACCACTTTGGCTTCTAAAACACGTTGTAACAAGGCCCGCATAACTTCTTCCGAGTAGAAAATTGAACATAGGGCAGGGATTGTAGCAAAGACAGCATTCTTTCGAGGCGATGTGTAGAAATTTTTGGGCTCAAACATTTGAAAATGAACTGTATATTTTTTATAAATCTAATAATGCGATTGAATTTATAAAAATAATCTGTTTTATCTATTTATTGAATGCCAGTATCTTTGCGGGGCAGGAAAGGTATTTAACAGAGAGATTAAGACGATGTTTAAGCGTTCTTTATTGGTTGCGATGTTAGCAACAGCAACAGCGGAGACTCAAGCAGCGCTATTAACTAAAGACAATGGTGCACCAGTAGGCGATAACCAAAACTCGATTACTGCGGGTCCAAATGGTTCAGTTCTACTTCAAGACGTACAATTGGTTCAAAAATTACAACGTTTTGGTCGTGAGCGTATTCCTGAGCGTGTGGTACATGCCCGTGGTACAGGTGCGTATGGTGAATTCGTTGCAACTAAAGATTTATCTGATCTAACCATTGCTTCATTGTTCAAAGCAGGTACCAAGACTCCAGTTTTCTTACGTTTCTCGACTGTAATTCACGGTAAACATTCTCCAGAAACTTTACGTGACCCGCACGGTTTTGCGATCAAGTTCTATACACAAGAAGGCAACTGGGACTTAGTGGGTAACCAAACTCCAGTATTCTTTATCCGTGATGCGATCAAATTCCCTGACTTCATCCATGCCATGAAGCCTAGCCCAATCAACAACGTTCAAGACGCAAACCGCGTATTTGACTTCTTGTCTAGCCAACCATGGGCAACCAACATGTTGACTTATGTGTATGGTAACCAAGGTGTTCCAACTAGCTACCGTGAGCAAGATGGTTTTGGTGTGCATGCATACAAGCTTTATAACGACAAAGGCGAATACAAATACGTTAAATTCAACTTCCGCTCTAAACAAGGTGTGAAAGGTCTGAACGTTAAAGAAGCTGCTGAGCAACAAGGTAAAGATTTCAACCACTTGACTAACGATCTTTATAACAACATCAATGCTGGTAAATTCCCGAAATGGGATCTTTATATCCAAGTGTTAGATCCTAAAGATTTAAACAGCTTTGATTTTGACCCGCTTGATCCAACAAAAATCTGGCCTACAGATCTAGTGAAAGAAACCAAAGTGGGGACTTTAACGCTGAATCGTATGCCAAAAAACTTCTTCAATGAAACTGAACAAGTGGCATTGGCTCCAGGTAACTTAGTTCCAGGTATCGAGCCATCAGAAGACCGTCTGCTGCAAGGCCGTATCTTCTCTTACTCAGATACTCAAATGTACCGTTTGGGTGCGAATCACCAGCAAATTCCAGTCAACCGTCCGCTTGTTGCTGTTAACAACAACAACCAAGATGGCTACATGAATGTTAGCGAGCGTGATTCTGACGTGAACTACGAGCCAAGCCGTAAAGAGCCTAAAGCTGCCACTGAGAAAGCACGTGCAGTTCAAACACCGCTGACTGGCACAGTTCAACAGATCGGTACCAAAGAGCAAAACTTCAAGCAAGCGGGTGAGCTTTACCGTTCATACTCTGCTAAAGAAAAAGACGATTTAATCATGAACTTGGCTGCGGATCTTGGCAACGTAAAAGATTCTGAGACCAAGCACATCATGTTGTCTTACTTCTACAAAGCAGATGCAGATTACGGTATGCGTATGACCAAAGCAGTAAACGGTAACCTTGCAACTGTAAAAGCCAAAGCAGCACAACTGAAAGACTAATTTCGATCAGTCTGAAGGATTGGTAACTAGGGGCTAGAACGTTACCTCAAAAAAGTCCTATGAAGCTCCATACCTTTCCTGCACCCTAGGGGGAGTTTCATAGGCACTCCTTAAATATTCATTTTTTTTAATGAAATGAATTGTTTCCAATTCAATTCTACATTCGATTTCTGTTGGAGTTCATCATGAAAGTTATGCAGCATTTGACTTTAGCCAGTCTTCTTGCGTTTGGTTCCGCATTCGCAAACGTGGCAATCGCGGAAGATATCTCCCCCGCTAAAGCGACTGCAAGCGATCAGATGACCTCACAACAGGAATTGATTGCAATCTTTTTTGCCGCAGCCAAAACCGGCAATGAAGAAGTCATCAATGAGTTTCTCAAGCATGGTTTTCCTGTTGATGTGCGCAATGCCTCGGGTTTTACACCGCTGATGATGGCGACCTATTATGGTCATCAAAATATTGTGACTCGCTTGTTGGAACATGGTGCAGACCGCTGCGCACGTGACAATAAAGGTAACACCGCTTTGATGGGTGCCATGTTTAAATTGGAATGGGCGATTGCAAAGCAATTACGCCAAGTGGATTGCGATGCAAATGCCAAAAAAATGGGGCAAAAGACTGCAGAACAGTTTGCGCGTGAATTTGGTCAAGAAGAAAAATATCGACAGTTACTCAAAAATAGTGAGCTTGATCGCGCTCAGCTTCAGCAAAAAAATTGAAAAAAGTCGATGAATCGCGGTGATTTATAAGTTATTCCACTAAATCAATCGGCTTTTTATCAATAAAGTATGCTTTAATGCAAAGAGTTGATAAAAACTGAAAGTCTTTATGTCTCCAATCATCCAATCCTTATTAGACACAGATCTGTATAAATTCACCATGCTTCAGGTGGTGTTACACAAATTTCCGCAAACCCATAGTGTGTATCACTTTCGTTGCCGTAACTTGGATGATACAGCCTATCCACTGGTCGAAATTTTGGATGATTTAAACACGCAGCTCGACATGCTATGTCAGTTGAAGTTTAAAGAAGATGAATTGCAGTATTTACGCAGTTTGCGTTTTATTAAAAGTGATTTTGTTGATTATCTTGAATTATTTCAGCTCAAACGTCGTTTTATTAAAGCCGGAATTGATGAAGAAGGTCGTTTAGATATTTGGGTAGAAGGCCCAATGGTTCAAGCGATGATGTTTGAAATCTTTGTCTTGGCGATCGTCAATGAACTGTATTTCCAACGTATTCGTACCCCAGAAACATTGGTTGAAGGTGAACGTCGTCTTCAACATAAAATTGCGCTGTTAAAACAATACGAAGCGGCACAAAATCCAAATGATCCGCCATTCTTAGTCTCTGATTTTGGGACGCGCCGTCGTTATAGCTACGAATGGCAAAAACACGTGATTGCTGAATTTTATCAAGCCGTTCCGAATATTTTCCGTGGCACCAGTAATGTCCTGATTGCCAAAGATTTGAATATTATTCCAATCGGCACCATGGCACATGAATTCTTGCAGGCGTTCCAAGCTCTTGATGTTCGATTACGTGACTTTCAAAAAGCGGCACTAGAAACTTGGGTCCAAGAATATCGCGGTGACCTAGGGATAGCTTTGACGGACGTTGTCGGTATGGATGCGTTCTTACGTGACTTCGATTTGTACTTTGCCAAACTATTTGACGGTTTACGTCATGACAGTGGCGACCCGTATGAATGGGGCGATAAAGCCTATGCACATTACAAAAAGCTTAAAGTCGATAGCAAAAGTAAAATGTTGACCTTTAGTGATGGTCTAAATATCGAAAAAGCGTGGGATTTGCATAATTACTTCAAAGACCGTTTCCAAGTTAGCTTTGGTATTGGCACCAACTTGACCAATGATATGGGACAAACTGCGCTGAATATCGTACTGAAACTGGTTGAATGTAATGGTCAATCTGTGGCAAAAATTTCAGATAGTCCGGGTAAAACCATGACGGATAATGATACTTTCTTAGCGTATCTACGTCAGGTGTTTGACATCTCTGAAGTTAGCGCTTAAACACAGCATTAGATAAAACTAAAAAAGCCGAATCAATGATTCGGCTTTTTTATATCTAAAATATTGCTAAAGGAATGCAAAAATTCAGAATAATAGTGAAAATGACTTATGCTAAGATCGAATTTAATCGCACAAAATACAACACGAACAACGATGACAGCATCTACACTGAATTTTGGTCTACTGATTGAAGCGGAAGAATTGGTTCCACATCTTGGTAATGAAAAACTACGGATCGTCGATTTGAGTCGTCGTTCGGTTTATGACCAATTGCATATTCCACATGCACTGCATGTGCAGCCGAAACTGTTAGTGCGCCAAGAAGAACAAGCGATGGGGCTTTTACCTGACCAAGCCGGTTTAGAACAGCTCATCAGCTATCTGAATATCAGTCCAGAACATCATGTAGTAGTGTATGACGATGAAGGTGGGGCATGGGCTGGTCGACTGATTTGGAACTTACATTGCCTCGGTTTTGAAAATACCAGTCTCCTCAATGGTGGCATCCATGCTTGGCTTGGGGCAGGCTTACCGACCTCGTCTGAAATTGAGCAATTTGAACCCGTGAGCCCATTGGTTGAAGTAAGTGCAGAGGCGCGTGCTCAGTATCAAACAAACTATGATGAGCTATTGGCTCGTGTGCAGCAGGAGCAAATCCAAGTATGGGACTGCCGTACCGAAGATGAATATACAGGCCTACGTTTGGCTGCGCGACGCGGCGGTCACATTCCGGGGGCACGACATTTCGAATGGAGTACTGCCCTTAACCGAGAAAATCATTTAAAATTGCATCCTTTAGAACGCACACAACAACGCTTAGAACAATTGGGATTCAATTTAAACGAACCTGTGGTGGTATATTGTCAGTCCCATCATCGGTCGGGCCTAGCTTATATACTGGGACGTTTACTCGGTTGGAATATTCAAGCTTATGATGGTGCGTGGAGCGAGTGGGGCAACCGACTCGATAGTCCTGTGATCACCGGAGAGTTGCCGTCTTGAGCCTTACATCTCAGTTAAAAAAACAAATTTTTATTCAAGCTCAGCGTGTTGTTCCACAGCACAAATTATCGCGTATCGTCGGTAAATTGGCTGCAAGTGAAAACCCTGTGGTGAAAAATGCCGTGATTACCGCATTTAAAGCGCAGTATGGCATCGACATGTCGATTGCTGAGCAAAGCAATGCCTTAAAATTTAAATCATTCAATGAATTTTTCACTCGCTCTTTAAAAGAGGGTGTGCGTGAAATTGATAGCAATGCCAATAGTGTTGTTTCACCCGCAGATGGTGCAATTTCTCAACTGGGTAAAATTGAAAATGGTGACGTATTTCAGGCCAAAGGGCAGAAGTTCACCGTTGAAAACCTGATTGCCGATCCACAATTGGCAGAGCCGTTTAAAAATGGGCAGTTTGCTACGGTTTATTTGTCACCAAAAGATTACCACCGTGTACATATGCCATTTGCAGGGACATTGACAGAAACTTTGTATGTACCGGGTGAATTATTCTCTGTAAACCAAACCACTGCTGAAAATATTCCGGGTTTATTCGCTCGTAATGAACGCATGGTCTGCTTATTTGATACAGAAGTTGGTCGTATGGCGGTCGTACTGGTAGGCGCAATGATCGTGGCAGGTATTGAAACCGTGGCTACAGGTAAAGTTAAACCTACAGGGCGTTTGGAACTCAATCAACACGATTTATTTTTAGAAAAAGGTGCAGAATTGGGCCGTTTCTATTTAGGTTCAACAGCGGTTGTGTTGTTTGAAGAAAACAAAATGCAATGGGATGCGACCTTTAAAGCCAACTCCACTGTGGTGATGGGTGAAGCCTTAGGGCATACCATTTAAGGAATTCCCTCTCCTTTTAGGCATAGGTATCTACACAAATCCCAAGTTTTGGGTTAAATTGAAGAGCATGCTCTTCAATTTAATATCTCCCATCTTGATACACGTCTCGTCAGACGATACAACGCCCTCGTAAAGCTTAATATGAA
>NZ_VPCH01000040.1:0-35461 GCF_013418285.1 Acinetobacter sp. YH12152 | reverse complement strand
AAAGAAGAATTGGAATTGAGCATGTATTTGGCAGTTTGAAAACCTTCAAAATTCTTGCTGAGCGATATCGCAATCGAGGCAAAAGACTAGCATTGAGATTCAATCTAATTGCTGGAATTTATAACTTGGAGCTGAGTGAAAAATGACTTATGAAAGAAATCTATTGTATTGCTTATGAAATTGATACAGATAATATAGAAATAAAAAAGGAATTAATTAATTATCTTTTTGAAAAATATAAAAATAATTTTGAATGGATAGGTAGGGGTGATAATGGATTTTATATTTCATATGAATCATCTAATGATTCTATCCAAGGAATCTATGCTTATTCATTAGGAACAACTATTTCTTTTACTAGTAATGAAATTAGAAATGCTGAAACAAAGATTCGATTTCCAAATCTTTAATTTATGAAACCAGTTATTGAACATAATGGCGATTACACGAAATTCTCAATATTAACTTAATTGTAAGGGAAGTGTTATCTAAACACTTCTCAGCAATTCAATCCTCTGCCGTTGTCCTTTCTTTAACTTCGACACCACCAATTCATAAGAATTTAGCACCAAATCTTGCAGCAGTTCTTCTTCCAATTCTTCATCTGCAAATACAGAAATCCAATGCTGCTTATTCATATGCC
The DNA here is from genome assembly GCF_013418285.1 of Acinetobacter sp. YH12152. Taxonomy (NCBI): domain Bacteria; kingdom Pseudomonadati; phylum Pseudomonadota; class Gammaproteobacteria; order Moraxellales; family Moraxellaceae; genus Acinetobacter; species Acinetobacter sp. YH12152. The sequence continues at coordinate 34,818 of NZ_VPCH01000040.1, read as the reverse complement.
AGCCAGCACGAATAAAGGGATAAATATCTCTGAGCATCACGCCATTGTCCGGCAGCACCTTTAAATTAACGGCCGCTTTGCCTTCCAAATGAAAACTCAGCATAAACACCTTATCCATCACTTTAAACACATCACAGCCTTCGCCAAAAGGCTGGCTACAGGTTGTTTCAGGCAAGTCTAAGGCTGTCTTTTCAGCTACAGTGTGTAATGAAATCATCTAGAATCGCTCAAAAAATAAAGACTGTATTTAATATTAAGGATGAATATGAATCTCTGTATCATTATTCACCAGTTGCCAAATTTCATCCATATCAATATTGCGCACTGCAATACAGCCCCAAGTCCAATCTTTTTGTGGGAAATACGTCATCAGTTGTGGTGCAGCTTTCATTTGTAAACTGGTCGCCGAACCATGAATCATAATGTCACCACCTGCAGAAACCCCTAGATTTTTAGCCTTCTGTTTATCGGCCGCATTGGGGTAAGAGATATGCAAAGATTTATAAAATGCGCTTTGCGGATTGCGCCAATCTATATGATAAGTTCCTTCTGGCGTCTTGCCATCACCTTCTTGAACTTTATGTCCAAGCGGTTGAAAACCCAGACGCATCGGGTAACGCCGAATGACCATATTCTGATGTTTTAACTCTAAATAACGCTCAGCTTTATGTACTTGAATACTGTCGATCGGCGTTTCTGTGCGAATTTTTTGAATTTGCAAATCACTTAATTTATGTGGAAAGGCCAGTACATTGGCAGGTGTAGGTAGATATTTTTCAAATTTTTGATAGGCAAGGTAGGCCGCCACAATACAGAAGAGGGTAGCGAAACTAAAAATAGCGATACGTTTTCTTGTCATTATTTTTTAGAGGATGGACGGCATTACAGTCCATCCATTTCGGTATTGTGGATAATGTCTAAATTATCCACAATTTTGAGTCGAGTGATGCATGAATTTGTGGATAAATGTTTAAGATGAGCAGCTCACCATCACTTCAGGCACATCACTTGGCAAGGGGCCTAAATCTTCTGTTGTTTCCAGTTCAGGCTGTTTCAGATAAGGCTGGCTTAGTAATGTATATAAGCGTTCTACCTCTGAAAAATCATTGCGTTCAGCTAGCTCAATCGCCTTTTGCGCCATATGGTTACGCAAGATATATTGCGGATTGGCCTGTGCCATTTCCGCATCTAAAGCATCGGTGTCCTGATGCTCACGGATGCTTTCATATTGGGCCAAGAAACCTTCAAATGCGCGACGGTCTAAACAGTCATCTTTAATGGCTTCATATTCATGATTTTGCAGACGAATAAAGCTTTGCGTGTAATCCAGCTGTTCACTTTGCAGAATACGCAAAAAGGCCATGGCGCAGTCAAAGCTGTCTTTATGAAAACTTGGCAAACCCATTTTCTGAGCTAAGCCCAATTTATAATGTTCCAAGAAGGTCAGTTCAAAATGCTCTAAGCACTTAGCTAAATCTTCTTTCCACTGTTCTTTGTCATAGTCCGTAGGGCAGAGCGGAATGAGATTATTCAGCCATTGCCATAAATTCCAATGCCCAATGCTCGGCTGCTGCTGATAGGTATAGCGGCCTTGGTAATCCGAATGGTTGTTGATCCAGTTTGGGCGGAAGCGCTCCATAAATCCATAAGGTCCAAAATCGAGCGTTGAACCAGTAATATTCAGATTGTCAGTATTCATCACGCCATGTGCGAAACCAATCAGCTGCCATTTGGCAATCATCACTGCGGTACGCTGAATGACTTGAGTGGCAAAAGCTAAAATAGGTTGTTCGGCATCTAAGCATTCAGGGTAGTGCCACTCAATACATTTCTGCGTGAATTCAGGCAGTAAATCACCCTGATACTGATTGATCCATTCAAAGTGCCCCAAACGGATATGACAGTCAGATGTACGCAGCATCATTGCACCAAGTTCGAGTTTTTCACGCTGTACGCCTTGCTCAGAACTGGTAAAACCCACTGCATTACTGGATGCAACGCCTACGCTGTTGAGCGCATGTCCTGCCAAATATTCACGAATAGTCGAGCGCAATACTGCACGACCATCGCCCATGCGTGAGTAAGGGGTCGAGCCGGCGCCTTTAAGGTGCAGGTCAATGGTTTGCCCATGTTTATCGATGATTTGCCCAATCAATAAGCCGCGTCCATCTCCCAATTGGCCTGCCCATTGTCCAAACTGGTGACCTGCGTAGACCATGGCCAAAGGTTCAAATTCTGCAAAGGTTTTTTGACCGCTGCAGATTTCAACCCAAGCCTGTTTATCTGTCTCAGACCATTGCAGCTCATCCGCAAGAGCGGCATTAAAATGCCCAGCTTTTGCACCTTTTAGAGGAACTGGCTGCTGATGGTGATACAGGCGAGGTGGCAGGGTGTTATAGCGGGCATTGAACAGCATAATGATCTTTAAAAATTCAAATTATGTTGAAACTATAGCAAAGACCAGATAGAAAAACTGTAGCTTAAAATCAATAAAGCCTCCATATGTGGAGGCTTTATCATTTGAAAGGCTTAAAAGAATTAAGCGGTTTTCTTTTTCAAGTTACGCATCAATTGATTCAGTGTTTCACGGTGCTGTGACAAACGCTGTTCAACTTGTAGGAATTCAAGTTTGAGTTTGTCATCCATTTGATGAATTTTTTCAGCAACTGCAGTTTTCTTCGCTTGAATTTCCTGCTCTTTTAATTTTGCCCAGTCATTCAAAGTTTGCGAAAACGCATCATATTCTTGAGAAATACGTTGCTTAGCTGTCGCAATATCATCGGTCATGTTGAGACCATAGATCGCAAGGTCTTGTTCCGCATACTTGAACTTCATAGCCAACTCAGCTTTTTTAATATTAAAGCTAGGAATACGGCGTAAATTTTTGGCAAGGCCTAATTTAGAGCAGCTCCAAATTAACCATTTTGTTGGATCGTATTGCCACCATTTCACACCATTACGGTAGTCGTATTGGAAAATATGGTGATAGTTATGATAACCCTCACCCCAAGTAGCAATAGCGAGCCAGAAGTTATCACGCGCGGTATTTTCGTCAGTATACGGACGTTTACCCCACATGTGGCACAGTGAGTTAATAAAGAACGTCACATGATGGCTCAAGATTAGACGCATTAAACCGCCCAATAATAGAACGCCCCACATGTCGCCAACAACCCAACCAATTGGCACTAAAATCGCCGCATGAACAGCAATCACCAATGGAATGTAATATTTGTCTTGGAACATCACGACTTTATCTTTTAATAAGTCAGGTGCATTTTTATAGTTTGGTGCTGCTGCTGGATAATCACGAAGCATCCACCCGATATGGGCATACCAGAAACCACGATTAATCGAGTATGGATCTTGGTCAATATCGTCTACATGACGGTGATGTGTACGGTGACCCGAAGCCCAGAACAAAATACTGTTCTGAACAGCAAAAGTACCCATGAGCATTAAAATGATTTTTAAAGGCAAGGTTGCTTCATAAGCACGGTGTGCCCATAAGCGGTGATAACCTGCGGTAATACCTAAACTGCTGACACCCAGTAAAACAAACATACTGATCCAAGCAGCGGCACTAAAATCATGATTAATGGCATATAACGGAATTGCAATAACTGCGACAATAGGTAAAAACACCAATGCAAAAATAGCAATCCAGTTCATTGGGGCTTTGGGTAGGGGAGCATTCATCTCCAACAGCACTCCTGAAACCTTGGGAGGTATAGATAGGACTAATCCCATTAATTTTTTAAGGGATTTTAGACGTACAGAATAGTAGCACGGGAAAACCCGTTTTCACCACTGTTATTGTACAGTTGTATTGTTCTAAACAGTAACATAATACGACTGAAGTTATTTGACTTTTTGTGGAGTAAGAAGATGCCAAAAAAACAGCAAATTTGTCAAAATAATCTGAAATTACTTATCAAATACTGCATCTGGGGCAGCTTTCTGATCAGTTGTCTGGGACTGATGGCTTGTCAAAGTTCTCCGACGCAGAAGGTGACTACAAAGTCACAAGGGAAATCACTGGGCAACAGCGTTGAGCAGCCATTAAAACTTATTCGCGTAAATGATGGGATACAAGATATTCCATGGACGATTGTGAAAATCGCTGTACAAAAAGCTAAGTTCTTTCATCATCAACCTTATCTTCAGTTCAATTCGCAATTTCGACAAATTCAGGGAAATACGGGATGTAACACTATCAGTGGCACTTATGTGATTGATACCTTAAAACACAGCATTGATCTGAATGCCCGAGCAGGTTATTTCAGCTGTGATTCGGCTTTGGCTCAAGAGGCTGAACTTTCAGATGCCTTGCAAGCCGCAACACAATTCCAAATAAAAGGGAAACACATGACGATGCAAAACAGTCGGGGACAAACTGTATTGGTTTTGGAAAGAAAATAGACCGATTGAAATATCGACGTGTTGATCGAGAAGTGAATTACACAAATCTAGGTGAATAAAGCAGCATTAAAAATGCTGCATCATTAATTTAGGATAGTCGGTAATTAAGCCGTTAATGCCCCAATCTTTAAGCTGTTTAGCACGATCAACGTCGTTGACAGTCCATACGCTCACATTTAATTTTGCCTGCTGCGTGGCCTGAATAATGTCTGAATTGGCGAGTTGGTTCATCCAACCGATTTGGATACAACCTAATTCAAGTGCTTGTTCAATCGCTTTAAATTTTACGTCTGTTTCAACCAAAAGCCCGCGTTTGAAGCCGGATTTTTTTTGTTGCAAAGCAAGATGAATTTTAGGGTCAAAACTGGTGATCACCGCGGAATGTTCGAAACCTTGGAGCTGTTGTTCCAAGGTTTCAGTCAGCGCTTCAGCTTCAGTCTGTGTCTTCACTGCTTTCACTTCGACTTCAATATGATCGAAGTTATGAATAATTTTGAGCGTTTGTTCGAGCAGTGGCGTCGGCTCAACTTTATTCCATTCTGACCATGTCACTGCATGGTTATACGGTTCTAGTTCAGAACTTTCGCATTCATAAAGATACTTATCTTGGCCGGTGGTACGGATGAATTGATCGTCATGCATCACAATTAAGGCGCGATCTTTTAGTTGTCGCACATCAAATTCAACTGAGCGTATGCCTAAATCTTGAATATATTGGAAACCACCTAGGGTATTTTCAGGTGCTTCACCACGAGCGCCACGGTGACCGATTATGCGCATAAAGGGCCTGCAAAATTGAAAGATAAAAACATAGTGTCCTGTAAGAATGACAGGGAGATGACACTGTTATTTTGATCCGATCATCCTGAAATACAAGAATGATCGGACGAAATGTTTCGATTTATTTCAATGTAAAATAGACTTTTAATTGGTCAAAGGATTTGAGCAATTTTTGAATCCAAAACTTATTGATCAATCGTGTCGTTAATATTTTTCTGCCACAGCACCTCAGAACCACCTTCAGCGCGTTGTAATGTACGCGATGCGACAAATAACCAGTCAGAGAGTCGGTTAAGTAGCTGCAATGACGGTGCTTGAATGTTCTGGTCACGGTTATGTACAGCCATTAAACGACGTTCTGCACGGCGGCAAACTGCACGCGCTTGATGGGCAAAGCTGCACACCAATGTTCCTGATGGCAGGATAAAGTCTTTGAGCATTGGCAGCGCTTCATTCATACGGTCAATGTCATTTTCCAAAAACTCAATTGACACAGGTTGTACCAAGTTGAAGTTTGGAATGCAGACTTCACCGCCAAGGTCGAATAACCAATGCTGAATCAGGCTGAGCGATTTATCCCAAGCCGCTTTGTCTTCAATACTGCTAAGTGCGATGTGCGAACGCAGAATACCAATGCTTGAATTGAGTTCATCGACATCTCCTAAGGCTTCAATACGTAAATCATCTTTGGCTACGCGTGATCCGTCGCCAAGACCTGTCGTACCTGAATCGCCTGTGCGGGTATAAATTTTACTTAAGCGGTGGCCCATTTTAATTGTCCATTTTTTGATTAAAAGTTGAATAAAGTGATGTGCATTAATATTTCACAGTAACACCGATAGTGGCTAAACGCCCGCCATTCATATAATACAAACCTGAACCATACGATGAGGTTTTGTATTCGACATCACCGATATTTTGTAAATTGGTAAAGACTTTGAGGTTGGGATTGATATTCCAAAATGCACTCATATCAATAGTGGCATAACCGGGATTGCGTGCTTGATAGTCCACGGTATCTGACTTGGCATTTAAGGTTGCGTTCATGCCATAAATGTCATTGCTCCAGCCAGTAGTCAAGCTTAAGTTCTGACGTGGTCGGCGCTGTAAATCTTGTTTTTTCTCATTATCTTGAGCTTTCACATAATGATAGCTGAGTTTGCTTGACCATCCCCCATTTTGCCATTGCAGATAGGTTTCCACACCTTGATAAACCGCTGTATTTAGATTTTCTAAAGTGTAATTAGGGCCATTCACAATCAGATGGTTGACTTTGGTGTGGTACACAGACAGGCCGGTACTTAGCCCATGATTCAGCTTTTGGTCGACGCCAATTTCATAAGAAATACTTTCTTCAGGCTTTAAGTTTGGATTGCCTGACCAGCTGTTATAGCGTTCATCTAAGGTTGGCGATTTAAACGCAGTCCCAATATTGGCATATACACGGGTAAGAGGCAGTGCTTGCAGACGAATTGCAGCTTGACCAATGGTATGGCTGCCATACTTCGCATCGTCTTCTAGGCGAATTCCGAGTTGTGTATTAAGACCCTCTTGATGATATTGATGCTGTAAGTAATAACCCGTGCTGCGGTTATCATCTTGATAAGCCGTGCCATATGACACGATGTCACCGCTGATTTTACGGTGTGTGATCCCACTTAAAATCGTTTGTTTTGGCGTCAGCGCAATTTTGGAATAGATTTCTGCTTCTTGGGTTTTATTGTGGGTGAAGTCGGCGGTTGTGACCTGATCTAGCTCATCTTTGAATTGAGAAAGGCGGGCGTGCAGTTCTAAAGCCGGTAACTGACGCACTTCACCACGTAGGTTGATCATTTCATTGCTAAAGTCTTGCGCGACATTGCTGTAGTTTAGGCAGTTATAGTCCTTATCTTCATTGCTACAACTGACATAAAAGCTGCGACCATCGTTATAGCTATAGTCCAATGAGTAAGCATGATTTTCTTGTTTTGATCCAACTTTTGCGCTCCAGCCTTTTTGGTCATAGCTTGCTGTACTCAGTTCATCTAGGTCAAACACTTTGGTGGCATCGGATTCTAAGCGTTGTCCTCGAATCTGTGCGTAATAACCATTTTTTGTGGCATCTGCGCCAATAATACTTTTATAGGTTTTGTGTTCACCTACTTCTGTACTGGCAAAGGCAGTATTTTTCGTTGGTGTCTTGGAAATAATTTGTACCACACCGCCAATCGCATCTGAGCCATACAATACAGAAGCAGGGCCTTTTAAAACTTCAATTTGCTGAATATCGGTAGTATCTAAAAACGGTAATGGCGCCATGCCTGATGTTGCCGAGTTCAAACGCACACCATCGCGCAGTACTAAGGTATGGTCGGATTCTGTACCACGTACAAAAATCGAAGCCACTTGTCCTAAACCGCCGTTTTGCACCATATTGATAGACGCATCGTTACGCAGCAAATCACTCATTTGGGAAATAGGGGATTGTGCAACGGTTGCAGGTTCAATAATGGCGATACGTGCAGGTACATTTTCTAATTTTTCTGCAGAACGTGTTGCTGTGACGACAATGGTATCCATTCTAGGTTGTGCAATGGAATCTGCTGCAATAGACAGTTGGGAGTTAAAAATACAAAGCGCAGATATGCCAGCTGCAAGCGCAGTCGGCTGAAAAGGAAAAGGCATACAAAGCTCCATGCATTTACCCCACGTAAATGATTGAGTGATAGAACACAGTGAGCAGGTATCGGACTGGCAAGGTTTCGCTTGCGCACCGTTGCGGGGGCAGTGTTGTAGAGACTTCCCATGCCAACTGTTGTGAATGGCTTAAGTATAGAGAACTCCGATTTATCGAACAATCGAATCTGTCGGGCATTTTAAGATAGCTGCATATACAGCTTGACTTGCTGTGGAGCAGAAATTAATCTGCCTGCGCTTCAGGTGCTTTCTTAATTGAAAAGTGAAACTGGGAAGTCAGTCCAGCAGTATAGAGCTGTTGTTATCTGACACTGCCCCCGCAACGGTGAATCGTTATTCAATAACGTAAGTCCGGAGACCGGCCTGATGCAGACCTATTCATAATGCGGCGGGCGTTATAGCGGGATTGCATGCTTCTGTCTGAAAAATGGCAAGCCATCGCTTACCCAAAAACCGCCACGCGTTAACCACTTTTATTTCGCACGGGCGGTGCGATCGGGGAATACAGCATGCATTCTTTCTCTAAGACTCTACTCGGGTCACTTTTTGTTTTATCTCCACTTTCTGCTGCGATGGCAGCAGACCAAGTTCATCAACTTCCAGTCATTACCAATACGGTTGCTAGCATTGTTGAGCAAGACTCGCAAAAAACCTTGGCGGCAGTCACCGTAATCAACCGTGAAGAAATTGAACGTAAGCAGTTTACTTCTTTGCAAGAATTACTACGCACTGTGCCAGGCGTAACGTATACCAACTCTGGTGGTTTAGGTCAGCCAACCAGTATTTCAATTCGTGGTACAGGCTCTACTGCGGTATTGGTATTGGTGGATGGTCAAAAACTGGGTTCGGCAACTTCAGGCCAAACTTCTTTTGAGCATTTACCGATTGATCAAATTGAACGTGTAGAAGTTGTAAAAGGCCCGCGTTCAAGTTTATATGGTTCTGAAGCTGTAGGCGGTGTGATTCAAATCTTTACCCGTAAAGGGACGCAAAATGGCGTAAAACCATTTGCTTCACTTAAGTATGGTTCACATGAAACCTATGATGCCAATGTCGGTGTGAATATTCGTCAGGATAATTCTTGGGCGACGCTAAGTTTGGCAGGCTTGAAAACACAAGGCATGGATGTAACAACTTTGCCGACTGAAACAGATAAAGATGGCTATGATAACTATTCTGCGTCAATTAAAGCGGGTCATCAGTTTAATGATCAATTTTCAGCAGACCTGAACGTATTGTATGTCAACGGTGAAACAAATTACGATAGTCCATATAACGTAAATCCTTATAACAAGGTTGAGCAAAATGTGTATGGCGTTGGCTTTAGCTATTCTCCTATAGACCTTTGGAAAACGCAGCTGAAATTTGGCCGGTCAGAAGATAAATACGAAACCTTTAGTGCAGATAAATCGACAGGTGTATTTGATACCACAAAAGACAGCATTAGCTGGTTAAACACATTATCTTTTAATGCAAATAACACACTATTGGTAGGTGTGGATTACTTAAATGATCAAGTCGATAGCACCACCAAATACGATGAAAAAGAGCGTGATAATGTCGGTTACTATGCGCAGTATCTTGGTGATTTTGGTCGAGTGAACCTGCAAGCAGCCATTCGCCTAGATGATAATGAGCAGTTTGGTGATCACACTACAGGCAATGCCGCTGTTGGTTACTCGTTTAATGACAACTACAGCACTTATGTTTCATACGGCACCGCTTTCCGTTCGCCGACATTTAATGACTTGTATTATCCGGGTTGGTCAAATCCAAACCTAGTCCCTGAAGAGTCTGAAAATATTGAAATTGGATTCAAAGGGTCGCAATGGCTGAACTGGTCTGTTTCTGCCTTCCATAATGAAATTGATAATATGATTTCAGGCGGAACCAATATTGCAAAAGCAAAAATTAAGGGTGTGGAAGCTGAGTTCGGACAGTCACTGGATAACTTCACGTTGAACTTAAACTATACTTATCAAGAGCCTGAATATAATTCGGGGGCGACCAAAGGCAATCAAATTGCGGGTCGTGCAGGTCAATTATTGAATGTATCTGCAGATTATACGATGGATAAATGGACGCTAGGTGGCTCTGTACACGCAGAAGACCAGCGTTATAAGGATGCCGCTAATACAACAAGCTTTGGCAGTTTTGCGACAGCAGATGTACGTTTAACCTATCAAGCGACCCCTGAATTTTCTGTACAAGCCAAACTTGCCAATATGTTTGATAAAGAATATTACACCGTGTATGACTCATTTGATGACTATTACTACCGTCAAGACGGCCGGACTGCTTGGCTAACCTTACGTTATGCAATGAAATAATTGATTCAATTATTTAAAAAGCCCTGATCATTCAGGGCTTTTTATTTTTGCGCAGTAATCATGCTGAAAATCCACGCAAGGTCTAAAAATTGCATTACAATGATTCGCCTTCATATTCATAGATAGGCTATGAATAGGGCGGAGTTAGAGCCACAATAATATGCGAACCCGTGCCAAAATCTGCGGAATTACACGTACTCAAGATATCCAATCTGTCGTCCAAGCTGGCGCAGATGCGATCGGATTTGTATTCTTTGCGCCAAGCCCGCGCAGTGTAACGGCAGCGCAGGCTGCTGAGCTGATTCAGCATGTGTCGCCCTATGTGCAGACCGTGGGTTTATTCGTGAATGCATCAGCTACAGAGATACAGGATATTTTAAAAATTTCACCTGTAGACATACTGCAATTTCATGGTGATGAAAACCCTGAACAGTGCAAAACGATTGCACAGACTGTTGGGCGCCGCTGGTATAAAGCCATTCAGGTGAAGCCAGATTTGGACGTGATTAGCGAGATTCAATCTTTTCAGCAGGCAGGGGCAAGCGCCGTACTGCTCGATGCATGGCATCCTGAGCTGAAAGGCGGTACAGGGCATAGCTTTGACTGGGCACAGTTCCCAAAACTCGATATTCCTTTAATTTTGGCGGGCGGTTTAAAGCCTGACAATATTGAAGATGCGATTCAAACCACAGGCGCTTATGCCGTAGATGTGAGCGGTGGTGTAGAATCAAGTAAAGGTATTAAAGACCAACAACTCATAGAACGCTTTATGCAAGGAGTCCTTCGTGGATCAGCAAAATAAAATCGACTATACCCAATTCCCAGACGCACAAGGGCATTTTGGTATTCATGGCGGGCGTTTTGTGTCAGAAACTCTTATGGCAGCACTTGAGGACTTAGAAAAACTCTATTTCCGCATGAAAGATGATGCACAGTTTTTGGCAGAATTCGACCGTGACTTGGCGTATTACGTCGGTCGTCCAAGTCCTTTGTATTATGCTGAGCGATGGTCGAAAGAGTTGGGTGGTGCGCAAATTTACTTAAAACGTGAAGACCTGAACCATACAGGTTCACATAAAGTGAATAACACCATTGGTCAGGCTTTACTGGCTAAGCTTTCAGGTAAAAAACGTATTATTGCCGAAACAGGCGCAGGTCAGCACGGTGTAGCAACTGCAACGATTGCAGCGCGTTTAGGCCTTGAATGCGTGGTGTTCATGGGCGCAGAAGATGTTAAACGTCAAGCCATGAACGTATACCGTATGCGTTTACTTGGCGCAACGGTTGTACCTGTGGAAAGCGGTTCAAAAACATTGAAAGATGCCATGAACGAAGCGATGCGTGATTGGGTCACCAATGTTGATTCAACTTATTACGTGATTGGTACAGTTGCAGGTCCACACCCATATCCACAATTGGTTCGTGATTTCCAATCAATCATTGGTCGTGAAGCGCGTAAACAAATTCAGGAACAAGCAGGCCGTTTACCAGATGCTTTAGTTGCATGTGTGGGCGGCGGCTCAAATGCGATGGGCTTGTTCTATCCATTCTTAAATGATGAAGACGTGAAAATGTACGGTGTCGAAGCTGCAGGCTATGGCATTGAAACAGGCAAGCACTCTGCACCACTCAACGCAGGTCATGTCGGTGTACTTCACGGCAACCGTACTTACTTGATGTCGGATGATCAAGGTCAGATCATTGAAACACATTCAATTTCTGCCGGTTTGGACTACCCAGGTGTAGGCCCAGAACACAGTTTCTTGAAAGATATGCACCGTGTGAACTATGTGCCAATCAATGACACTGAAGCGCTACAAGGCTTCCGCGACTTAACACATATTGAAGGTATTATCCCTGCGTTAGAAAGTTCACATGCGATGGCTTATGTCACGAAACTTGCACCGACGATGGACAAAGACCAAATCATCATTGCGACTGTATCAGGCCGTGGCGATAAAGACTTAATGACCGTTGCCCGCATTGATGGTGTGGAAATGGTTGAGATGTAAATTCCTTTAAGCCCTCTCCTTTAAGGAGAGGGTTTGGGAGAGGTTATATATTCTGAAATATCAAATCGCGCAGAAGTAATTCCGCGCGATTTTTTCTTGCTGAAAATTTTATTGAGGCAAATCACTATAAAATAGATGCAGAATAAAAGTGTGAAATAAATCACAATACTGTGGAAATTTTATTGCTTTAGAAAGACTTTATAACAATGACATTTACCCAATTGGTTCGTGCAGAATCCTTTCCAACCCATATTTCTTGGCAATCGCGTGATACTTTTGCGCTGTGTATTCTTCCGCTGATCTTGCTCAACAGTTATGTCTTAGACCAATTTTTTGGTGTTTCAGCTCAGGTCGCTTTGGGTGATTCGATCTTTCGCGGTATTTTATTTATTGCCGTGTGTTGGCTCTATAAAACGATGCTATATACGCACTGGCAAAAGTATAAGCAGGCCTTTTGGCGCTCAAGTCTGTTGGTGGTTGTTGGTGCAGTCGTCTTACAAGTAGTGATTTCTTTTACACGCAGTCTGTTGCCCGTTGGTGAGAACATTGAAAAAGAATCGACCATTGATCCCAATACGATTGCGTTTTTTAGCATGCTGATCATCAGCCTTGGGCCATTATTTACCGCATTGCTCGAAGATATTATTTTCCGCTATACCTTGCTACAAAAGCTATTTATACAGCCTTGGCTGTGGCGATTGATATTGGTATTACTGAACTCAATTTTATTTGGCTTGATTCATTATCATAATTTCGATGGCGATTTGATTGCGACCATCAGTTTTATGGTTGCAGGTCTATTTCTCAACCTCATCTATTTGTGGACGCGTAACATTTGGCATGTCTTACTCATTCATTTCGTTAACAACGCGGTACTATCGTTAGGCGGCGTGATTTTATTGAAATTGCTTCAGCCCTATGTGGGCAGTTGAAGTCAAAAATAGGGGGGAAGATTGTGTCTAGTTTATTTATGGTGATGCTCGGCGGACGCCATCCAAGAGCAAATATCGAAGTGCATGATGTCATTCTTGCAGTGGGTAACGCATTAGAAGAGGTTTATCCACAACTGAGAACGGCATGGTTTGGTGAGCAAAAAGGCTTACATATTGATGCTTGGGCACAGGTACATACAGTCAGCACTGAAAATCGGCATTATCGTATCCAATTTTGTGATGCCGCGCCCCGAGCTGAAGATGAAAAATTATGGCTGATTAATCTCGGGGGATATGATGCCCGCGAATTTGGTGAATTACATCGTTATGTTTTGGTGACGGGACAAAATGCCAGCGTTGCAAAACAACGGGGCAAGGCTTTTTTTGAGTCACATTGGCAAAAACAACATACCGACCGAACCCTAGATGTTGATGATTGTATTGCGATTGATCATGTCTATGGGCGCTATATCGAATTGGTTGAAACGCCGCATAGCCAGCAAAATTCATGGAAAAATGATTACATCTTAATAAATGAATAATTGTGATGATTAAGAGCTGAAATGTCAGCTTTTATATTTTTTTGTGATATTCGCCTGAAATCAGATGGATTGTCTTTTCAGGCGTTAAATAATAGGCATAATAACATTCAGGATTTAGACCTTAAACCTCAATGGAATGGCGTATATGGATTTAATACGGCCGAATGGACAGCCGCATTATGGACGTTTTAGTGAACTTCCCAATCGCATCGATTTAAGTAAGTATGAATATAAGACACCGTATGGAAAACGACTTGAAGGTTGGCGTAAGCGTTTAAAATATAAAAAATTTAAATTTTGTTGTATTCAGCATGATCATTATACGATTGGTCTAGCGATTGCCGATATCGCGTGGGCGGGGCACGGTTTTGTTTATGTGTATGACCATATTACGAATGAAGTGTTGGAATGGAATTCGATTAATTTCCTGTCACGCAATACCGTTTTAGATGAACAACCTTTATTTAATCAGAGTCATTTTATTAAGTCAGGGATTCAACTGGACATTCAGCATGCCAATGGTGTGCGCTACATTCAAATGTCAAAACATGGCGAACTCAAACTGAGTGCTCGAGTGTTTTGTGCGGGGACTGATCCGCTGAGTATGTGTAGCCCTACAGGGATTAATGGTTGGACCTATACTCAAAAATTGACGACGTTAGGCTGTGAAGGTTTCTTTATCAATAAGCAAGGCAAGAGCATTCAATTCCATGACCGGACATTGGTGTCTTTAGATGATACCTGTGGTTTTCTTCGTCCTGAAACCGCATGGTTTTGGCTGTCGTGTAACTTTTGGGATAGTCAAAATCGACGCGTTGGGATCAATCTTGCCTCTGGGGTAAATGAAAGCTTTGGTAATGAAAATTGTCTGTGGGTCAATGGACATCTATATGCCATGTCTGATGTGCTGTTTCAGCAACAAGGCGATAATCAATGGAAAATTAGTTCATTAGACAACAGCTTAAATTTGATCGTCACCACAGGTTGGCGGCGCTATGAAAACCTGAATTTAAGATTGGTCGGTAGTCAGTTCAGTCAATGGCAGGCAAAAATTAGCGGTACAATTCAACGTGATGGCGAAGAAATTGTATTCTTAAATGAATATGGTTTACTTGAGCAGCACTATGCCAAATGGTGAGTCTGAGCCTATAAAAAAAGCCGCAATCGATGCGGCTTTTTTTATTCAGTTTTTATTTTGCCGCTTGCCAAAACACTTCCGCAGCTTGAATTGGATCATTGGTTTCTTCATAAGTTTTTAACCAAAGATCATAATTTTGCACAATGGGATGCTGACTCGGATGGAAGTCTTTTTTAAACCAATCTCGATATGGCTTGCTCATACGGGTGAGGGTGCCATTTTTACCAAAGAACCACGGTAAGCCTTTCATATTTAATTTTAAACGTTCAGTGAAGCTGAACCCGTCATGTTTCAGCATCACATTAGCACGGTATAAGGTAAAGCCAAGCATCAATCCACTGGTCCAGACCAAAGTAAATTTCTTTAGATTTTCATCGACCTTAGCCACATCTTTCATCACATCAAAAGCCACATCGCGATGTTCCATTTCTTCTATCGCATGCCAAATAAATAATGCACGGACATAAGGATGCGCAGATTCTAAGACGGACTTTTGGCTACAAAAGGTTTCAGCCATCAATGCAGTCAAATGCTCGGCAGAAGCCGTCATGGCAATGTTGTATTCAGGTGAGCGTTTGCTCAGTTCAAATTTAAAAATTTTATTTAGACGTTTAATGAACGCATCGACAGGCATGCCTTGTTGTTTCATCAACATATTCATTTTGTCATGCGCCATACCGTGCTGCGCTTCTTGACGAATAAAGTCAGCGACACGTTGTTGTAAATCAGGGTCTTGAATTTGACTGCGGAACAGACGTACAGATTCAATAAAATAGCGCTCGCCATCAGGAAAGGTCAGGCTCAAGGCATCAAACATACGTGTTAAAAAGGGGTCTCCGCCAAACCAATAGCGCGGGATTTCTTCTAACTTAAAATTTAGCTTTGTGCGAACAATGGGTTCGACTTGATATTTGACGATAGCATTCATGATATTTTTTCTGTGCGAGTCGTGTTGATTGCAGTATGTCGGAGAAATTGCACTTTGTTTTGACAGATATTGCCAATTTTTATACATTTTACGCCATGATGAAAATATAAAATGTCAGAATTGGCAGGTCAGAAAGAGGGGCGAGATGGCTGAAATTCAGATCCCAAATGGTTACTTCCAACTATGGAATATGGTCTTAATTGAGCGTGAATTAAACTATACACAGCTTGAATGGATTGCGCCGTATGCTGCGCAAATTCAGCATGTGCTGTCTTTGCCGATCGACTCTCAATCGCCGAATTCTTTTTTTAACAGCATCATGCAACTGACTCAGCAGCATCTGGATTGCCCGCAATTGGTTTTTGAAATGGCCAAGTATATTCGTGCGGAGCATTTTGGGGTGTTAGGCTATATGGCGACACTGAGTAATAGCGTAGCAGATGCTTTGCAATATGTGATGCGGTTTAGTCGTTTGGTGATTGATGGCGCGCAAATTGTGCCGATGAATATGAGCCATCAAGATCATCAAATTATACTGTCTTGGCCACAGCATGATGATGAATATGCGTTGGTGAATGAATTGACCATGGCCTGTATGGCACATTTGGCCAAGCAAATTTTTCCAGATTCTTTAAAGTTACTCCGCATTCATTTTGCACATGTGCCGCGGATGGCACGTTATCACTATGAAAAGTTTTATGGTTGCCAAATGGAATTTTCGACCCTTAAATATTCATTTGTGATTCATGCCGATAGTTTGGATTTAAAGTCAGAACTTGCAGATCCATCGCTGATGCAATTGTTATTACGTCAAGCCGAAGAGGCGATAGCTGCTCGTTCGCAACATTCAGATCCAATTCAACAGATGCAACAATGCATAGCAGATTATCTCAAATTACAGCAGCAAGCCCCTAAAATAGAATGGTTAGCAGAGGAGTTACATCTGTCAGTCAGAACCCTGCAACGACAGTTAAAGGAGAAAGACACCTCATTTAAGCGGCTTTTGGAGCTGGAACGGATGAAACGCTGTGAATATCTACTTTCACAACAAACCCATTTGACGGATATCGCTTTACAGCTAGGTTATTCAGATCAGTCGGCTTTGGCACGTGCTTTTAAGGCATATAGCGGAGAGACATTATTAGCGCGAAAAAAGGCTTTGAAATTAGAATAAAACGTACAGATTGCTCGTCAAGAAAAGCCTTTCAAACAACATTAAAAAAAGCGGTCAAACGACCGCTTTTTTAGCCAACGTTATGCCGCGGCTTTTAATTTTGGATAACGCAGTAAAATGGCAAGGATGGCAAAGATCGCTAAGACCCAACAGTAATACACACTACCAATCAGTTCCACAGGCGAAAGTTTTGCGATCGAACAAGCCAGTAACAGCTGTGCGCCATAAGGAATGAGACCTTGGGCTACGCAAGAGAAAATATCCAAGAGCGCAGCAGCACGTTTAGGGTCTACACCATATTCTTTGGCGACTTCACGTGCCATGTCACCAGATAAAATAATTGCGACAGTGTTGTTTGCCACAAATAGGTTGGAGAAAATCACCAAGAAACTGATACCAATCTCACCTGCGCGTTCAGCACCAACTTTAAAGCAGCGTGTCATGCTGTAAATACGTTGAATCAGCCATTCTAAACCGCCTTCTTTTTGCATAATGGCAGAAATACCACCCAAGAAAATAGAAAGCAGGGCAACTTCAAACATGCCGGTAAAGCCGTCATAAATAGAATTATTTAAGCTTAAGAAGTTAAATTCAGGTTGAATCACCAAACCAATCAAGCCAGATAACAAGACACCAATGGTCAGTACAGCAAGCACGTGCAAACGTGAAAAGGCCAAAATAAATACCGCTAAATACGGCAAGATCAGCCAAGTATTATAGGCCTTGTGTTCAATCGCTTGTGAGCCTTGACTCATGAATAAATAAATACAAATGCTGACGATCGATGCAGGAACAGCAATCCAAACATTGACCTTAAATTTATCGCGAAGTTGAACTTTTTGACTGTTCGTTGCAGCAATGGTGGTATCTGAAATCATCGACAGATTATCACCAAACATGGCACCACCGACCACAGCACCAATGGCATACACCACTTCAATTTCGGTGACTTGAGTAAAACCAAAGGCAATTGGCGCACAAGCTGCAATGGTGCCCATGGAGGTTCCCATCGCTGTGGCAATAAAGGCCGCAATAATAAACAGCATGGGCAGCACGAACTCAGGCGCAATCACCGATAGTCCTAACTGCACTGTTGCATCAACACTACCGATGGCACTGCTGACACTGGCAAAAGCACCAGCGAGCATAAAGACCATAAACATTAAGATCAAATTCGGGTGGCTGGCACCTTTCATAAAGGTATCAATCGCGTCATTAATCTTGCCGCGATAGAGCAAAATTGCCAATACAATCGCAGGAAGAGCTGCGACTGGCGCTTTCACTTGATAGAACGCAAACTCAGTTCCAATGATGGAATGGTAAATACCACTGCCCAAAAAAATGGTCAGAAAAACAATAAGCGGAAGCAGTGCAAATGCCCGAGCAGGCACCTTCACTTGTGAATCGGAGGACATAGGAGATAAAAAAATAAAAGTATGCGGCTAGTATAAAGCAGGTTTTGCAATTTAAGGAAAATTAAAATGTAAATGCTAAGCCTGTTATTTTTAACATTTTTTTGATGATAAAATTAAGTTAATCTAAAACCTTATAATTTTGCCAGATCCTAAAATTAGGCATCTTTGATCATTGTGAAAAAAACTGAAATATCGGTAAATGATGCTTTCGGGTTGTTCTGGAAAATTATGTTTGCATGAGAAATGCCGACTGAGGATTGTATGCCCTGTTCAATGGGTAAAAAATAGCGTTACAATGCGATGTCTTGTATTTCGACAAAACCCACATCATAGTTTTGATTCATTCAAGGAAAGTATAACCCTATGTCACGTTTAGCCACTCGATTTGGAACGCTTAAATCTCAACAGCGTAAGGCCTTGGTTTCTTATGTTATGGCTGGTGACCCTCATCCACAAGTAACGGTACCTTTGTTACATCAAATGGTTGAGGCAGGTGTAGATGTGATCGAATTAGGTCTTCCATTTTCAGACCCAATGGCGGATGGCCCTGTTATTGCACTTGCCGCTGAGCGTGCGCTTGCTGCAGGAACCAATACTCTAGATGCCTTGAACATGGTGAAAGAGTTCCGTAAAAACGATACAGAAACACCCGTAGTACTGATGGGCTATTTAAACCCCGTTGAAGTAATCGGCTATGAAAAGTTTGTTGCCTATGCACATGAATGCGGTGTAGATGGCGTGCTCTTGGTGGACCTTCCACCTGAAGAAGCAAAAGATCTAGATGCAGTATTGAAAAAATACGACATGGATCAAATCTTCTTACTTGCGCCAACATCCACTGATGAACGTATTCAGCATGTAGTAAAACAAGCCAGTGGATTTATCTACTATGTTTCTTTGAAAGGTGTGACAGGTGCAGCGACTTTAGACGTTGCTGAAGCTGCGGCACGTATTCAAAAAATCAAATCGTATACTCAGGTACCTGTCGGCGTTGGCTTTGGTATCAGTGATGCAGCATCGGCGAAAGCCATGGGTGTTGCTGCAGATGCGGTGATTGTAGGCAGTGCTTTTGTTAAACAATTTGCAAACTTAGCGCCAGAACAAGCTGTAATCGAAACAGTGAATAAAGTGAAGGAGCTTCGAGCTGCGCTCGATGAGTTAGTATGAGTCAAGACGCAAAAACAGGCAAAATTCTGAGCGCATCTACGCCATGGACAGAGCGTGCGGTACCAGGTATTCATGTACCTGATGAACAGCAAGCATTAAAGGCGACATTTACTGAGCCGACGATTGAATGTCCTGAGTGTCATGCACTTGTGACTCGTACTGCGATGTCATTTAATGCCTACGTTTGTCCACAGTGTGATGAACACTTACGAATGAAAGCCCGTGATCGCTTGAACTGGTTCTTTGACCAAGTACAAAAAGAATTGGGTCAAGAATTTAAAGCCAAAGATCCACTTAAATTTGTAGATAGCAAAGCGTATCCAGACCGTATGTCTGAAGCGCAGAAAAAAACCGGTGAAACAGAAGCTTTAGTGGTGATGCAAGGAACGCTGAAAGGCATTCCAATGATTGCGACCGCTTTCGAATTTGATTTCATGGGCGGTTCAATGGGCACAGTGGTCGGTGACCGTTTTGTTCAAGCGGCTGAACTTGCGATTAAAGCTAAACAACCCCTTATTTGCTTCGCTGCCTCTGGTGGTGCGCGTATGCAAGAAGGCATGTTGTCACTCATGCAAATGGCGCGTACTTCTGCTGCCATCCAAAAAATGAAAGATGCAGGCTTGCCTTATCTAGTGGTGTTGACACATCCAGTCTATGGTGGTGTGACTGCATCATTGGCAATGCTCGGTGATGTTCATTTGGCTGAGCCGAAAGCCATGATTGGTTTTGCTGGTAAGCGTGTAATTGAGCAAACTGTACGTGAAAAATTGGAAGAACCGTTCCAACGTGCGGAATATTTGCTTGATCATGGTGTAGTCGATCAAATTGTCCACCGTCATGCATTACGTGATACAGTTTATCGTATTGTAGCGAAATTGATGAACTTGCCTTGAACACAGCACCACTTGCAACTGATTCTTTAAACACATGGCTCGATTATTGGAGCCATGTTCATGTTACGGGTATTGATTTAGGACTGGAGCGGGTAATTCCTGTTGCGGAACGACTAGGTGTAACCCAGCCTGATGCGAAAGTGCTGACGGTCGCGGGAACAAACGGTAAAGGTTCAACCACGACCACTTTGGCTGCGATTTTAAATGCCCAAGGTTATAACGTGGGGCTATACCAATCACCGCATATCTATCGATTCAATGAACGTGTAAAGCTTCAAGGTGTTGAAGTAGCCGACCAAACCCTGATTGATGCTTTTGTAGCTGTTGATCAGGCGCGTCGTGAATGTGAATTAAGTTTATCTTTTTTTGAAGCGACCACTTTGGCCGCTTTTGTTATTTTTAAACAACAACATTGTGATGTATGGGTACTTGAAGTAGGCCTAGGTGGTCGACTTGATGTAGTCAATGTTGTCGATCCAGATGTTGCAGTGATTACCAATATTGGTTTAGACCATACCGATTGGTTGGGCGACACCATTGAAAAAATTGCTTTTGAGAAAGCAGGAATTATTCGTCCGAATATTCCCGTAATTTTTGGTGGGCAGCAAGTTTTGCCTGAAGCTATTCGTCAAAAAGCAGAAGATTGCCAAGCCGCTTTACATGTACTCAATCGTGATTATTTTTATCAGTACAGTGATGATGGACAATCTTGGATGTTTGCCTCATCAGGTTCAACCTTAAAACTACCCGTGGGTTCTTTGGCACTCGAAAATATCTCTACGGCTGTAGCAGCAATATTGGCCAGTGGTTTGGTGGTTTCACAGCAGTCAATCGCTCAGGGGATTATCAATGCCAAGTTACAAGGCCGTTTTGAAGTTAGAGAAATTGCAGGTAAAACGGTGATTTTCGATGCGGGACATAACCCGCATGGTGTTGAATTTTTGTTAAAGCAATTGCGAAATTTTCTCCAGTACAATAAACAATACACAGAAGTGATCAGCGTTTTCTCCATGCTGACTGATAAAGACATAAATTCTGTCGTTAACTTATTGAAAGATACGGTAAGAATGTGGAAAATTGCACAATTAAATGTGCCACGTGCGGCATCTATCACACAATTGGATAGCGCACTGCAGCATCAAGTCGTAGAACATTATGACAATGTGCAATTAGCTTTTAAGTCCGCGCTGGAAGAAACAAAGAATAATCAGCTGATTCTGGTATGTGGTTCATTTCATACCTTAGAAGCGGTATGGGAGTATCTGGAAGAATGTCAATGAATAACAAACAACGCTGGATGGGTGGTGTTGTTTTATTAGGTGGTGGTGTACTGCTGGCCGCACTTTTACTTAAAGGCAAAGAAGAAATACATCAAAATCAAAGCCAAACCCCTGAAATGGCTCAAGTTGAGCAACAAGGTCAGGGTGCGGGTAAAATGTCATCATTGACTGTTGATGTTGAAACTGAAAAGCGCTTGCTCGAAGAACAACGACGTACCCGTGAAAAATCGGTTGCGGAGCAAGAAGCACGCGCAGCAGAATTTTTAGCGATGCAACAACAAGCGGAGGCTGATGCAGCACGTAAAGCAGCAGAAGAATATGCAGCTTTAAACGCACATCGTTCAGCTCAACAAAGTTCGGATAATATTCCTCCCGAATTGGTTGAAGATGAAAAAGTCAAGCAAAAGCGTTTAGCTGAGGATAAGTTGGCGGCTCAAAAAAAGTTAGAGACTCAGTCGGCGCAGCAAAAGGCTGATCAGGCACGTATCGCAGCAGATAAACAAAAAGCCGAAGCAAAACGTAAAGCGGATGCTCAAAAAGAAGCTGAACGTAAAGCACATGCTGAAGCTGAGAAAAAAGCAGCAGATAAGAAAGCAGCCGAAGCGAAGCAACAAGCTGAAGAAAAGCGTAAAGCCGAAGAAAAACACAAGGCAGAAGAAAAGCGTAAAGCCGAAGCCAAGAAAAAAGCTGAAGCTGAAAAAGCACGTGATCTGTTGGAAAATGGCGATAAGCAATGGATGGTACAAGTTGCTCTAGCTGCCAATGAAGCCAATGCAGATGCCGTCGCTGCAAAATTACGTGCAAAAGGCTATAAAGTGACGAAGAGTCCTACATCTAAAGGCATTCGTATTATGGTTGGCCCTTCGAAGGACCGTGATGCTGCGGACGCAACACGTAAAAAGATCAATTCAGATGCAAGTTTGAATATGAAATCGGCTTGGGTGATTGATTGGGTACCTCTCGATAAACGCTAAGTTTATTTGAGAAATGACCTTTAATAAGATGGATTCAGTAGTTGCTGCTGAATCCATCTTACATTTTCAGGGCTGAATAATCGGTCTATATTTTTCCAAATAGGGTGGAAGCCATAGCCACCTTGTTTCATTTCACGTTTTGCCTCCTCAATAGACCAATGCTGAAAAATAATACGGTACATGGCCACACTCGCGCCTGTACGGTCTGAGCCGTGGTAGCAATGGATTAACACTTTTTGCAGCTGTTGTTCAGCCACTTTTATAGTTTTCATCACCGTCAGTAAATCTTCACGATCGATTTGCCACGTGTGTATCGGAATATGTACAAATTTAATCTTTTGCATATCAATAGCATTTTTTAAGCGTGCTGGATCATGATGCCGCGAACGTAAATTTATGATCACATCGATTTGCTGTTCTCGTAGAACAGGGGCGAGATCTGCATCAGGTTGTTCACTGCGAAATAGCGTTGGGCTGATTTGATAAAAATTATGCTGTTGATGAACGACTTTCCCCCAATGCTGAGGACGTTCATTTAACGGTAATGGATTTGATGTCATGCAACCCGTGAAGCTGAAGCTAACACTGAGTAGGATCATTGGTAGGATTTTAGCGGTCATAGCTTGTATTCTGATAGCGAGCGAATTCGAATGGGTCATGTGCACAGATGAGATCGATGTCCGGATGCTGCGCTAACTGCTGAATCTTATGAAGGGAGTGCAGTCGCTGTGTATTGTCGGTGGCAAATAAACGCTCAAGCTGATTTAAGGCCCGCGAATGAAAATTTGGATTTAATTGATGCTGTGAGTAATAAGCATCGCCACAATATAACAACCAGCGCTGGTTATTTTTTATTGCAATACCGGCATGACCCGCGGTATGTCCCAAAAGCGGGAGCATTAAAATTTCCTCTTGAAAAATAGATAGACCGGCAGTGTGCTCTAAGTTAAACCATGCTTTAGTCCCGATGTTTTCAATAAAGTTCCAATAACGATGCTGTTGGAACTGCTGTGGTCGATAGCGCAGTCGTGATTTTAAGCTATGAAGATTTTGAGTGGCGTTATATTCACTGGCTAAGACATGCACGGTCGCCTGCGGAAAATCTGATATCCCGCCTGCATGATCAAAATCTAAGTGTGACAACAAAATGTGTTGAACATCTTGAGCCTTATAGCCTAATTTTTGAATTTGATGAATCGCACTCAGTTGCGGATTAAATTTGATCTGTGCTGTGCGTGAAATAAACCGACCTAAACGATTTTGTGGATGCAAATAATCTTGTAAGCCCAGTCCTGTATCGACTAAGACGAGGCCTTTATCGGTTTCAATGAGCAGGCAATGACAGACCAAATGTGCGCGAAAGCCTTTCTGTCCAAATAAAGGGGCACACGTTGGACAAAAACTACCACAATGTAAATGATGAATTTGATGAATCACGGTTTGTTATTTTCAAGTTTTTATTAGTTATAACGGAATTGTGATCTTTAACCAATCTAATCCCTGAGAGGAATTTGTAATCAAAAAAAGCTCATCCGGAGATGAGCAGGTTGGAGAATGCCAGAACGGGCTCGTCATTCGTTCTGAAGGGGGAAAACTATATTAACTATGGTTATGATCCTTAGTTTGCTTAGGTGCTGCGCTTAAAAATAGTTAAATTTGTACCTTCGCTTTGGTCACTCACAGCAGAGCTTCTTATCTTGCGCTCGGACAGCGTAATGCTCCGTTTTATCCTCACTTAGGTTGAGGCGTTAAACGAAGGTAAGGCGTAACTGCGTTATATCCTTGAGGAAAGCGTTGTTTGATTTCCTCTTCATCTTTTAATGACGGCACAATCACCACATCTTCACCTTGTTGCCAGTTGGCCGGTGTTGCAACTTTATGGTTGTCTGTCAGTTGCAAAGAGTCAATGACACGTAAAATTTCATGGAAGTTACGCCCTGTAGATGCAGGATAAGTAATGATTAAACGGACTTTTTTATTGGGATCAATGATTACCAAAGAGCGAACAGTTAATGTTTCGCTAGCATTGGGGTGAATGAAATCATAAAGGGTAGACACTTTACGGTCTTTGTCTGCAATGATCGGGAAGTTGACCGTGGTATTTTGAGTATTATTAATGTCGTTAATCCAACCATGATGCGACTCAACATCATCAACAGACAGGGCAATGGCCTTGACACCACGTTTGCTAAATTCATCTTTTAGTTTTGCGGTAAATCCAAGTTCTGTGGTGCAGACTGGGGTGTAATCGGCAGGATGCGAAAATAAAATGCCCCAACTGTCACCTAAAAAGTCATAAAAATGAATGCTGCCTTCGCTTGAGTCTTGAGTAAAGTCTGGTGCAGTATCACCTAAACGAATCGTCATGGAATATCCCCGTATTTATTGAATTTGTTTAACTTGAAAATAAATATGAAGGATTTTTTTTATGATTAAAAATAGTGTTTTTTCATTTCTTTATGAATATATTTCATATAAAACAGTTTTATTGGGGGATAAATGCGAAATATCTCACGACAGAGTCACTATGTTGTCTGCAGAAAATTTGTTACATTAGCTTGCCTTAAGTCTCCGGGGCTAGAACCCGAGCGCAGAATATTTAAGGGGATTTTTGTGCAAAACCCTTGTACTTCGAATTTCTAGCACCATAATAACGACTAAGAAAATATATTCATTTGACAAGCAAGATTTAGAGAGTCTATTCATGTTGGCAAGTCTGATCGGAGGAATCTTCGGTACCAAAAATGAGCGCGAACTCAAACGCATGCGTAAAATCGTAGAGAAGATTAATGCGCTCGAGCCGACGATATCTGTTCTAAGCGATGCAGACTTATCTGCAAAAACTGAAGAATTCAAAGAACGTTATAAAAAAGGCGACAGCCTTGATAAATTATTACCTGAAGCGTTTGCTGTTTGTCGTGAAGCTGCAAAGCGTGTCATGGGCATGCGTCATTATGACGTACAGCTGATTGGTGGTATTACTTTACATGAAGGTAAGATCGCAGAGATGCGTACCGGTGAAGGTAAAACCCTCATGGGAACGCTTGCTTGTTACCTCAATGCGATTAGTGGTGAAGGTGTTCACGTGATTACGGTGAACGACTATCTCGCACAGCGTGATGCTGAATTAAACCGTCCATTATTCGAATTTTTAGGTTTAAGCATTGGGATTATTTACTCAATGCAAGACCCAACTGAAAAAGCTCAAGCGTATCGTGCTGACATTACTTACGGTACCAACAACGAATTCGGTTTCGATTACTTGCGTGACAACATGGTGTTTTCTGCTGCTGAGAAAAAACAGCGCAGCTTAATCTATGCCATCATCGATGAGGTCGATTCGATCCTGATTGATGAGGCACGTACACCTTTGATCATTTCTGGTCAATCAGAAGACTCATCACAGTTGTATGCTGCCATTAACAGCATTCCACCAAAACTTCATGCACAAAAAGAAGAGAAGGTACCAGATGGTGGTCACTTCTGGATTGACGAAAAACAGCGCTCAGTAGAAATGACCGAAGTCGGTTATGAAACTGTTGAAGCTGAATTGATTCAAATGGGCTTGCTTGCTGAAGGTGAAAGTCTATATTCATCTGCTAATTTAAACTTGGTGCACCATGTTTCTGCGGCCATTCGTGCGCATTACCTATACCAACGCAACGTGCATTACATCATCCACGAAGGTGAAGTGATCATTGTCGATGAAAACACTGGTCGTACCATGCCGGGTCGCCGTTGGTCAGAAGGTTTGCATCAAGCAGTGGAAGCAAAAGAAGGTTTGGAAATTCAACCTGAAAACCAAACACTAGCAACGACTACATTCCAGAACTATTTCCGTCTATACAAAAAATTATCAGGGATGACGGGTACTGCAGATACTGAAGCTGCAGAGATGAAAGAAATTTATGGCTTGGATGTTGTACTGATTCCAACCCATCGCCCGATGATTCGTAATGACCAAAACGATTTAATCTATTTAAACCGTGAAGGTAAATACAACGCCATCATTCAAGAAATTCAACGTGTTCATGAAGCGGGTGTTGCACCGATCCTGATTGGTACAGCAACCATTGAAGCCTCTGAAATTTTATCAGATAAGCTGAAAGAAGCTGGTATTCAACATGAAGTACTCAATGCGAAACAACATGAGCGTGAAGCGGATATTATTGCGCAAGCGGGTTCACCTCGTGCAGTGACGATTGCTACCAACATGGCCGGTCGTGGTACTGATATTCTGTTAGGTGGTAACTGGAAAGCGTTGCTGGCGAAGATTGAAGAGCCGACTGAAGCAGATGAGGCACGTTTGAAAGCAGAGTGGGAACAAAATCATGAAATGGTGCTGAACTCTGGTGGTTTACACATCATTGGTTCAGAACGTCATGAATCTCGTCGTATCGATAACCAGTTACGTGGTCGTGCGGGCCGTCAAGGTGACCCAGGTGTGTCACGTTTCTACTTGTCGCTTGAAGATGACTTGATGCGTATCTTCGCAGGTGATCGCGTAGTTGCAATGATGCGTGCCATGGGTCTGAAAGAAGATGAAGCCATTGAGCATAAAATGGTGTCACGCTCGATTGAAAATGCACAACGTAAAGTTGAAGCACGTAACTTCGATATTCGTAAAAATTTATTGAAATACGATGACGTAAACAACGAACAACGTAAGATTATTTACTCTCAGCGTGATGAAATTCTTGTTGAACCGTCTTTACAAGATTACATCGAAACGATGATTCAGGATGTGACTAAAGGCATGATCGAAATATATATTCCACCTGAGTCTATTCACGATCAGTGGGATATAGAAGGTCTTGAAAAGGCGCTACGTGAAGATCTATCGATTGAACTGCCAATTTCGCAGTGGTTAGAGCAAGATCGTCGTTTGGATGAAGAAGCTTTGGTTGAACGTATTACTGATGAAGTTCTTCAGCACTACCGTTCACGTCGTACGCAAATGGGTGACGAAACGGCTGCAATGCTCGAACGTCACTTTATGTTGAATTCATTGGACCGCCATTGGAAAGAGCATTTGGCAGCAATGGATTACTTACGTCAAGGGATTCATTTACGTGGTTATGCGCAGAAAAATCCTGAGCAAGAATACAAAAAAGAAGCCTTTAATTTATTTGTAAACATGCTTGCTGTGATTAAGTCAGATGTCGTGACAGATTTATCTCGTATTCATGTGCCTACAGCCGAAGAGCTTGCAGAAATGGAAGCTCAAAAACAGGCTCAAGCTGAATCAATGAATCTTCAATTGTCACACAATGACTTTGATAATTTGTTGGCTGAAGCCAACGGTAATGATGTTATCGATGCGCAATATACACCTGCAGAGCAAGTGATTGTTCCGCCAGAAAGTCGTAACTCACCGTGCCCATGTGGTTCAGGTCTAAAATATAAACAATGTCACGGTAAAATTTAAACAGCATTGTTTAATTTCAAATAAATCAGAGCCATCGCGCTCTGATTTTTTATTTACTCAGCTGATCTGACCTGAATAGTATTTGCAGTGCAGCGGATTAAATGTTATTTAGTTTCTATCAATAACCGTAAGACGGAAAAGACAATGAAAAAAGTACTAAAACCGTTCATGATTGCTGCTTTGGCTTTGCCAACTTTTGCCTTTGCAAACGCTCCTCAGACGACTTCTTTAGAGAAAGTTCAACAAGCAGTTGGTCCAACAATAACTCAAGTACAGATTGGTACTGACGGTCAAGTGACTGTAGCAAGCCCGCGTACGGGTATTCGTTATACCTTTGCCAATCCAAATCGTCCAATCGTATTGCAAACTGCGAAAATTGCAGCAGCCAATGCGGCGAATGCTGACCGTATTGTGGCTGAAAACCCAGCACTTTCAGCTGCGAGTCAACAAAAAGCGAAACAAGTGCTTCTTGATGAAGCAACTCAGCTTGCGCGTAACTAATTTACGACGAACATCGATAAAGACCAGTC
Source organism: Acinetobacter sp. YH12152 (assembly GCF_013418285.1). Taxonomy (NCBI): domain Bacteria; kingdom Pseudomonadati; phylum Pseudomonadota; class Gammaproteobacteria; order Moraxellales; family Moraxellaceae; genus Acinetobacter; species Acinetobacter sp. YH12152. The sequence continues at coordinate 6,197 of NZ_VPCH01000040.1, read as the reverse complement.
GAAAGACTGGTTTTTTTATGTGCAAAAGAAATCCACAATAAAATTACAGCAAAACCGTGCTTCTGCTCGATTTTTTATAGATTTTGCACTAAGCTGTATTTTTTATAACTCATATAGTTGGACGTTGAAAAATGGCAGTTGGTGACGTATCTATGCCACAGATGCATGTGGTGAAAGGTGTAAAAATCGGTTCGGTTGAAGCATATGTACGCTATCAGAACCGACGTGACCTTGTCATTTTTGAATTTGCTGAAGGTTCTAATGTCGCAGGCGTTTTTACTCAAAATGCATTTTGTGCAGCACCGGTGCATATTTCTAAAGCGCACTTATTAGCAGGTAATCCACGTTATTTAGTGATTAACACCGGAAATGCCAATGCAGGTACTGGCAAAATTGGCATGGCAAATGCTGAAGCGACATGTGCGAAACTGGCAGAACTGGCTGGTGTTCAAAATACAGAAGTCCTTCCTTTTTCAACGGGTGTAATTGGCGAGCAATTACCTATTGATCGTTTGGTTCAAGGCTTGCAACCGGCATTAGACAGTTTGCAAGAAGACGCTTGGTTGGAAGCGGCAACGGGCATTATGACTACAGATACCACACCTAAAGGTGCATCTGAACAATTTGAGTTAGATGGCGTCCTGTATACCATGACAGGTATTTCTAAAGGCGCAGGCATGATTCGTCCAAATATGGCGACCATGTTGAGTTATGTGGCAACTGATGCACCCATTAGCCGTGAGCTGGTGCAACAGCTTTTGAAAACCACAGTTAACCTGTCGTTTAACCGTATTACGGTGGATGGTGATACCTCAACGAATGACTCATGTATTTTGATTGCAACGGGCCAAGCTGGTGGCGTAGAAATTACTTCAGAATCAGATTCACGTTATGCTGCTGTTTTAGACGTGTTAACACGTGTAATGAAACGTCTTGCACAGCTCATTGTCCGTGATGGTGAAGGTGCGACGAAGTTTATTACTGTGGCGGTAGAAGGCGGCGCAGATACTCAAGAATGTTGTGATATTGCTTATAGCATTGCACATTCACCGTTGGTTAAAACTGCAATCTTCGCATCAGATCCAAACTGGGGCCGTATTTTGGCAGCTATTGGTTATGCAGGTGTGCCAAACTTAGATGTTGAAAAAATTCAGGTCTGGTTAGGTGATGTTCAAATCTGTAAAGACGGTGGTGCCGCAGCAGATTATACCGAAGCAGCAGGGGCTGCAGAGATGGAGAAATCTGAGATCACGATCCGTGTAGATTTAGGACGTGGCAGTGCGCGAGATACTGTGTATACCTGTGACCTGTCGTATGACTATGTTAAGATTAACGCAGATTACCGTTCATAAATTTGATGTTTTTGAAAAGCCTCCGTTGTGAGGCTTTTTTATAAGTGGAACTTTTTAATGACCGGTAAAAAATAGCCAAGTGCCATATTTATGGGTCAGTTGTGAAGCACCTGTGTAGTAACAGGCATTAAGGATAGAGAAGACGTTGTGATGAATAATGCAAACAACTTAATTGCAAATGAAGCAAAATCAATTGTACAAGCGCATTTGGATCGTTTGGGCGATGTTAAAGAGCATCACTTAACGGAAGTTGCAAAGCTTGAAAAGTTTGAATTAATTAAAGCGGAACTCAAAAAACGTAACGCTGTCCTTGTTGCACACTATTACTGTGATCCTGAAGTGCAGGAACTAGCAGAACTGACCGGTGGATGCGTTTCGGATTCACTTGAAATGGCACGTTTTGGTCGGGATCATGAAGCAACGACGTTGGTGGTTGCAGGGGTGAAATTCATGGGGGAGACCTCGAAGATTTTATCTCCTGAAAAAACTGTATTGATGCCAACCCTAGAAGCAACATGCTCACTTGATTTGGGTTGTCCTGTCGATGAATTTACCAAATTTTGTGATGCACATCCGGATCATACGGTTGTGGTATATGCCAATACCTCGGCGGCAGTGAAAGCGCGTGCAGATTGGGTGGTAACCTCGAGCTGTGCTGTTGAAATTGTTGAGCATTTAGATAGTTTAGGTGAAAAAATTATTTGGGCACCCGATCAGCATCTCGGTCGCTATATTCAAAAGAAAACCGGTGCAGACATGTTGCTATGGGATGGGGCATGTATTGTCCATGAAGAGTTCCGTGCACGTGGTATTGCCAATATGAAAGCGCTGTATCCTGATGCAGCAGTTTTGGTACATCCAGAGTCACCAGAATCTGTGGTGGATATTGCAGATGCCGTCGGTAGCACCTCGCAATTGATCAAGGCTGCACAAACCTTGCCACACGAACGTTTAATCGTGGCAACAGATCGCGGTATTTTTTATAAAATGCAGCAAGCTGTGCCGAATAAAATTCTCATCGAAGCACCGACGGCAGGTGAGGGAGCAACCTGTCGTTCATGTGCGCATTGCCCTTGGATGGCGATGAATGAATTGGATGGCATTCTCGAAGTTTTACAAAAAGGCGATCAGGAAATTTTCGTCGATCCGGCCTTGGCTGAGCGTGCTAAATTGCCTTTAGATCGGATGTTGAATTTCAGTGCCAGTTTAAAACGTTAATTTTTGCTTGAAAAATGATTAAAATGCTTGATAAATAATCGCTTGAAATGATTTTTTATGTTTTTTTGAAGATAGGTGTTGACGTTAATCAACGTCACGCCTAGAATGCACACCGTACCGCACGATATGCGATACAGCGAAAGCTGAGATGAAACGGAGCATAGCACAGCCTGGTAGTGCACCTGGTTTGGGACCAGGGGGTCGTAGGTTCGAATCCTACTGCTCCGACCAATTTCTCAAGGCAAAAATCGCGTGATAGTCTATGTCATCGGTAATGCGCCTGTAGCTCAGTTGGATAGAGCATCCGCCTTCTAAGCGGATGGTCACAGGTTCGAATCCTGTCAGGCGCGCCATTTTAATGGTGTTCTGATACTAGAATCTGAAACTTGTTGTGATGGTGGATGTAGCTCAGTTGGTAGAGCCCCGGATTGTGATTCCGGTTGTCGTGGGTTCGAATCCCATCATTCACCCCAATTCGGAGCATAGCACAGCCTGGTAGTGCACCTGGTTTGGGACCAGGGGGTCGTAGGTTCGAATCCTACTGCTCCGACCATTTTCTTAAAGAAAACGGTCGATAAAAGATACCGCATACAGCGGTTTTTTTATGCCTGTAATTTAAAATGCGTTATATTGGTTATTCACAAGCAAGAACATGATGGTGGATGTAGCTCAGTTGGTAGAGCCCCGGATTGTGATTCCGGTTGTCGTGGGTTCGAATCCCATCATTCACCCCAATTTTTAAAGTTGAAAGCGGAGCATAGCACAGCCTGGTAGTGCACCTGGTTTGGGACCAGGGGGTCGTAGGTTCGAATCCTACTGCTCCGACCATTTATCTCAAAAGCAATACTGTAAAAAAAGATGCCGCATTTAGCGGTTTTTTTATGCCTAAAATTTATAAACACAATAAAAAAGCCACCTTATGGTGGCTTTTTTATATTTCACTATTTAGGGAATGATCGTGACATTTACACGACGGTTTATGGCACGATTTGTTTCGGTGTCATTAGAGACCATCGGCTGTTCAGCCCCACGGCCAATAATTTGAATATTTGAACTGTTATAACCTTGCTTTAAAAAGACGTTTGCGACGCTTTGCGCACGTTTTTCTGACAGTTGTTGGTTGTAATTGGCTTGTCCAACATTATCCGTATGACCAATAAACTTAATTTTGTTTAGGTCATATTTAATCAGTTGAGTGGCAAGTGTATTTAACTTGCCTTGTTGGTGGGGTTGAATTTGATAATCATCAAAGCCAAATAAAAGTCGTTCTGGTAGGGCAAGTGTCCAACCATCATTGGTCAAGACAAAACCTTCTTTTTTAAGCATGCGTGCTTGTTTGTAGCTTAAGTTACCTAAACTCATGCAGGCTGTCATAGTGGTCGTGAATGCAAGTATAAATAAAACTTTAAATGCGTTCTTTAACATAGCAAATCCTATGAGTTGGGGCGTTGAAGTGCAATGCACCAATGATTATTAGAAAGTTTAGCATCATACATGGCGCGATCCGCATCTGCGATCAAATCTTCTGGCGATTTTGCATTTTGGATCAGTGCCACACCAATATTAGCTTGTAATGCAATATTATGTTGCTCATAAACAAATGTGGAACCATAGCATTCATGTATTTTGTGACAAAGGACTTCGAGTTCTGTCAGGAAATTTAAACGATTGATAATAATTGCAAATTCGTCACCACCGAGTCGCGCAACGAAAGCATCATCTGGTAGTGCTTGTTTTAAACAATGTGATGAGGCGCGTAGTACTGCATCCCCAGCTAAGTGTCCATATTGGTCATTCACATGTTTAAAGTTTTCAATATCGACAAAGAACACGGCAGCGTTCGCTTGTAAGTCAAATAGCTCAAACAGCTTTTCATAAAAATAATTGCGATTTGGTAATTGGGTTAATGCATCATGACGTGCTAGATGAATTAGCTTGTCATTTTCTGAAATTAAGTTTTTATTTGACTGATCAATTTCACTAAGTAAACCATTAAAGGCGGTGCTGAGTGCGTGTAATTCTTGAATATCAGAGTTTGAAACCCGCATTTTATAATCTTTCTTAATACTAATGGTTTGAGCTGATTCAACAATAGAGCGAACGGATTGCATTAAGTATTGATAAACAGAGTTCACCGACCAAAACACAGTAGCCAATAAAAGAATAAAACCTAAAAATAAACCCAGCAAAATTTTATGGAAGAAACTAACTAAATCTGACGAGTTTCCATATACGACCAGTTCGCCATAACTTTTCTGATCATGATGAATATCTAAACGAATCGGTTGGCTAAAAAAGAAATAATCTAAAATCGCTTGGCTAGAAAATGTTGAAATTTCTTGTTGCTCAGCATGAGCAAGCGACGCATTTTGAAGGTTGGTAATTTCTATCGATCGAATGGGATACAGTTGAGTGTATTCATTTAAAATTTGACGCATCGTTGTTTGGTCATTAAACACCACAGCCGGTTGAACACGTTCGTTAATCGCATTTGATAAAATCGTTAAGCTGTTTTTTGCATAGGTATGCATGGTATAGGTGGAAATCACCAAAAAAATCGCAGAACAAATCGTAAATGTTAAAGCAAAGATGGTGAGCTGCGAACGCGTAAATAATTGGTGTAATGTAATTGGGTTATAGAGTTGTTTCATTCAGCTGACTCCGATGACTTCGCCAGTAATAAAACGCGTGGATCAATATGTATTTGTGACTGCGTTAGACTTTCCATATTAATTTTAAACGAATAACTCTGATTTTTTTTATACAAACAGAATGCACTGCCGGACTCACACTCACTATTGTTACTGCTTAGAGAGAGGGCGGGGAAATTGACATGGCTGTTTAAAATGTTTTGTTCTTCTTTTGCTGTTAGGTTGGAAAAAAATAAAACTTGGCAATGACTGGATTTGATGTCATTCACATTGATGGCTGTAATTTTATAAGTGCTGTGGGTTGGCGCAAGTTTTTTAAAATCATTGACTAAACTTGAATTATTAATCACGCAAAATTTGGGTGAAGTGGTTTCCCACTTGGCATAACTCAAAATAGAGAAAGTGGTTGTGAAAATATTTGCTGTGGGAGCTGCATATAATAAGGGTGAAATGGAGCACGCCATTATTAAATAGGCAGTTTTTTTAAAAACAACCATACGAAATCAAAAATGTCTTAAATTAAATGGAATGAAAATTGGGTGCATATACGTTTTATTATATGAAATAGGGCGTATATAGCCCAATAATAATACAAAAGAATGTTTATGTGTTTAAAAAAGCGACATGCGTAAAATAAATCATAAAAAGGGTGTTGCAACGAATGTGAAATGCTGTAGAATGCACATCCATCGGCGGTGATGAAGATTAAAACTTCTGATAAAACAATGACTTGGTTGAATTGATTAAGTTGGGTTTTAGAAAAAAGTTTAAAAATAATTTGAATTACCGGTTGACTCTTTAGAAATAAAGAGTAATATAGCCGACCTAGCTTGCTGGTGATGAACCAACAAGAAGATCATTAAGAGATTATGAAGAACAACTTGTGTGGATTTTTACTGATTGATCGATCGAAATTATTTTCATTGATTAATGGTAGAAATTACTCGAAGTTTATTTGAGCAAATTTTTGTCAGTA